>SCUN01000074.1 GCA_004297655.1 Acidobacteriota bacterium
CCGGCGGCGCGCAAAGTGCGCGCCGCCGGATCGAACGTGTGCACCACCTCGCGTGACGTCGGCACGATCCACTCCGGCTCCACCGGCGACGCCACCGTGATGCGCGGCTCCTCAGCGCCGCCCGAGTGAAGGCTCCGCACCTCGAGCGCCACGACAAACTCATGACTGAGCGCGCCCGAACTCTTCGCCAGCCGCGCGCCCGTGCCCGACGCCAGCACGAACCGGTCACCCGTCGGCTCCCGTCGCCGCGCCAGCCGATCCGGATACGCCGCAAACACCGCGCGCTCAAAACGAGATCGGGACTCGTTTTCCCGAAACGAGTCCCGATCTCGTATCAGCGACCGCGCCAGTTGATCCAGATGACGCGGAAACGCGGGCGAGTCCACGATCGCCGCAATGTCCACGTCGGGCGCGCGACCCCCTTCGCTCAGCCAGGCCGCCGCGCGCGCCGAGCGCAGATTCATGTCGTCGCCGAGCATCAGCCGCGCCAGCCGCGGATGCACCGGCAGTTTCCGCAACTGCCGGCCAATCGGCGTCAACCGGCCGGACCGGTCGATCGCCTCGAGGGCCATGAGCAGTTCCCGCGCCGCCGACGTCGCGGCCGGCGGCGGCGGTTCGTACCAGTCGAAGGCGCCCGCCGTCCACGGGTCGCCGCCCCAGCCGACGACGTCGAGCAACGTCCCGGCCAGATCGATGCGGTGGATCTCTGCCTCGCGATGCTCGCGCAACCGGTCGCGCGCATCCCACAGCCGGACCGCGCGCCCTTCGCGCACCCGACCCGCGCGCCCCGATCGCTGCTCCGCGGAGTCGCGCGAAATCCGCTCGGTCACGAGCCGGTCGACGCCGCGTTCCGCGTCGTACCGCGCCACCTTGTGAACCCCGGAATCGATCACCACCGTCACATCCGGGACCGTCACCGTCGTCTCAGCCAGATTCGTCGCGAGAATGACGCGCCGCCCCGGCGTCGGCCGGATCGCCGCGTCCTGCGCGTCGGCGCCGAGACCGCCGTAGAGCGGCAGGACCGCGACCGGCGAGCCGAGCGCGGCCAGCCTCGGCGCCAGCGACGTCTGGGCGCGCGCGATTTCACCCGCGCCAGGCAGAAAGCACAGCGTGGCGCCCGTCGCCGGAAGCGCCGACATCACGGCGTCCTCAACGGTCATGCCTGGCTGATAGCTCACGGCCACCGGAAACGTCCGGCCCTCGACACGAACCACCGGCGCATCGCCGAGGTACGCCGCCACGCGATCCGCGTCGAGCGTCGCCGACATCACGACCAGCCGCAGGTCGTCGCGCGCCGCCCACGCCTGCTTCGCGAGCGCGAGACCGAGATCCGCGTGGATGCTGCGTTCGTGAAACTCGTCGATGATGATCGTCGCGAAATCGCTGAGCAGAGGATCCGTCTGCAGCCGCGCCGTGAGGATGCCCTCGGTCGCGAACAGGATGCGCGTCTCGCGCGTGAAGCGGCGATCGAAGCGCACGTGCCAGCCGACTTCCCGGCCGAGCGTCCAGCCGTGCTCCTCGGCCACGCGCGACGCCATCGCGCGCGCCGCCACGCGCCGCGGCTGCAGCACCAGCACCGGCCCGGCGCCGGCGAGCGCCGGCGGCACGCGGGTCGTCTTGCCCGCGCCGGGTGCCGCGGTGATCACCGCCGAACGCCGTGCCGCCACCACCGACGCGATCTCTGCCAGCCGGCCGTCGATCGGCAGCGGCGTCCGCGAAGTCACGTCCGGCATACTACGATGAGCGCGTGGAATCCGTCGAACTCGGCGCCGTCGCGGAACACCATCAGACGCAACGGCCCTTCGATCTCTTCCTGATCTTCGCCGGCGCCAACATCGTCGCGACGACGCTGCAGATGGGGACGTACCTGCCGGCGTTCCCACTCACGACCGCGATGATCGTGATCGCCGCCGGATCGATCGGCGGCGCGCTGCTCGTCGCCGTGCTCGCGCCGATCGGCTCGTCGCTCCGCGTGCCGTCGATCGTCGCCACGCGCGCGGCGCTCGGCCATCAGGGCGCCCAGGTCGTGGCGATGCTCCTCTTCGCGACCAATTTCGTCTGGATCGCCGTCAATAACGCGATCGCCGCCTCGATCACGGCGCGGCTCGTCAGCGGCCCCGGGGCCGAGCACCAGGCTGCGTGGGCGGTGGGCTTCGGCATTCTCGCCACGTTGATCGTGCTCGGCGGTCCGCGGGCGGTGGGCCTGGCCGATCGCGCGGCCGTGCCCCTGCTGCTGGTGTCCGGCGTCGTGATGACGATCGCGTGCATCCGCGCGTCGATGCCGCCCGTGGCGGCGGCCGCGACCTCCGCGGTCGACATGTTTCACGGCTTCGACATCATCTTCGGATACCAGACCACCTGGCTGCTGATGTTCGCCGACTACTCGCGCTACTCGCGTTCCGGCGCGAGATCGGCCGTCGCCACATTCGCCGGTCTCGGACTCACCGCCCTCTGGTTCATCCCGCTCGGCCTGATCGCATCGCGCCTGGCAGGCTCGGGCGATCCCGGCGCGATGGTGTCCGCATTGGGACTCGGCTGGTGGGGCGCGGCGCTCGTCACGCTGGGCACGTTGACGACCAACTTCGTCAACATCTACATGTCCGCGCTCGCGCTGAAGAGCCTGCGGCCGACCACCTCCAATCGAACGGCCATCTGGCTGATCGGCGGCGTCGGGTCCGCGTTGAGTGTGCTGTCGGAGGAAATCCTCAATCAGCTCGGCGCGTTCACGGTCGGACTGGCCGGCCTCCTCGTGCCGATCGGCGGCCTGCTGATCGCCCATTTCCTTCTCCTGCGTCGGCGAGACTCGGCGGCCGCCCTCTATCCGGCGACGCCGGGCGTCGCGCCGGCCGTCGGCAACTGGAAGCTGGCCGGCATGGCGGCGTGGATCATCGGCGCCGCCGTCTTCTACGCGTCGCAGTCGATCGGCGGCGTCCTGCCGAGCCTCGCCGCCTCGATCGCCGTCTACCTGCTCCTCGCCCGCAGGCGATAAAGTGCAAGGGTGAATCTGCGCGAGGTACTCGCGGGCGCCGTCGTGATGGGCCCGATGACCAAGGGCTCGAACCTGCCGTACCGGCGTCTGTGCATTGGGCTCGGCGCCAAGGTCCTCGTGAGCGAGATGGTCGTCGCGCGCCGGCTCAAACAAAAGCGCAAGAGCGAGTTCGCGCTGATCCGTCGCGCGCCCAATGAGCCGGTCTTCGCCGTGCAGCTCGCCGGCAACAAACCGGACGAGATGGCGTGGGCCGCCGCGCTCGTCGAATCACGCGGCGCCGACTTCATTGACATCAACTTCGGCTGCCCGATCGATCACTTCACGCGCATGGGCCTCGGCGCGGCCCTCTCCCGGCAGCCGGGGCGCATCCGCAAGATTGTCGAGGCGATGACCAAGGCCGTGAAGGTCCCCGTCACGGCGAAGATCCGACTCGGCTGGAAGGACGACGAACGAAACGGATTGAAGCAGGCGCAGGCCGCGGTCGAGGGCGGCGCGTCCGCGATCTTCGTCCACGGGCGCACGCGCGAGGCGAGGTATCGCCAGGCCGCGGAATGGGACGCGATCGCCGAAATCGCCGCGGCCGTCACAGTGCCCGTCGTCGGCAACGGCGACATCCTCTTCCCTCACGAAATCACCGAACGCATGGCCTCGTCGGGCGTCGCGGGCCTGATGGTCGCGCGCGGCGCGCTCATCAAGCCGTGGATCTTCCGCGAGGCAGCGACGGGAACCTACTGGGACATCACCGCAGACGAGCGCGTCGGCATCTA
>SCUN01000075.1 GCA_004297655.1 Acidobacteriota bacterium
TACATCCGCTTGATGCCGTCCTGGATGATCGTCGCCAGCTCGAAGGCGTACGCCGGATCGTAGGACTTGCAGTTCGGCACCGGCAGCGAGAGCACGTGGCTCTGGCCGTCCTGATGCTGAAGGCCCTCACCCGCGAGCGTCGTGCGCCCCGCGGTGCCTCCCAGGAGAAAGCCCTTGCAGCGGGCGTCGGCGGCGGCCCAGATGAAGTCGCCGATGCGCTGGAAGCCGAACATCGAGTAGTAGATGAAAAACGGAATCGTCGCGACGCCCTGATTCGCGTACGCCGACCCGGCCGCGATCCACGACGCGATCGACCCCGCCTCGGTGATGCCCTCTTCCAGGATTTGGCCGTCCTTCGCTTCCTTGTAGTAGAGGAGCGTCGAGCGGTCCACCGGCTCGTAGAGCTGGCCGATGCTCGAGTAGATGCCGACCTCGCGGAAAAGACCTTCCATGCCGAACGTGCGCGCTTCGTCCGGCACGATCGGCACGACGAGCTTGCCGATGTCCGGGTTCTTCAGCAGCTTGCCCAGCATCTTCACGAACACCATCGTCGTCGACGCCTTCTTGTCGCCGGCGCCGTGGAGAAACTCGTCGAACGACTCAGCGATCGAGGCCGTGACCGACGAGGGGACCGCGGGCGCGGTCACGCGGCGCGCCGGCAGGAATCCGCCGAGCGCGGCGCGGCGCGCCTTCATGTACTGGATCTCGTCGCTCGTCTCCGACGGCTTGAAGAAGCCGGCCGCGTCGACGACCGCGTCGGGAATCGGCGCGGTGAAGCGATCGCGGAAGACCTTGAGCTGTTCGACTTTGAGCTTCTTCTGCTGGTGGGTGATGTTCCGGCCCTCGCCGGCCTCGCCCATGCCGTAGCCCTTGATCGTGCGCGCGAGCACGACCGTCGGCTGGCCCTTGGTCTCGATGGCCATCCGATAGGCGTTGAAGACCTTGACCGGATCGTGGCCGCCGACGCGCAGGTTCTTCAGTTGGTCGTCGGAGAGGTGCCGCACCATGTCGAGCAGGCGCGGATCCGTGCCCCAGAAATGCTTGCGCAGATACGCGCCGTCTTCGACGACGTAGCGCTGGTACTCGCCGTCGACGATTTCGTTCATGCGCTTGGCGAGCAGGCCGTCCGTGTCTTTCGAAAGGAGCTCGTCCCATTCGGAGCCCCAGAGGACTTTGATCACGTTCCAGCCCGCGCCGCGGAAGACCGCTTCGAGTTCCTGGATGATCTGCTGATTGCCGCGCACCGGACCGTCGAGCCGCTGCAGGTTGCAGTTGATGACGAAGATCAGGTTGTCGAGCTTCTCGCGCGAGGCGAGCGTGATGGCGCCGAGCGCTTCCGGCTCGTCCGTTTCGCCGTCGCCGAGAAACGCCCAGATCTTCTGATCCGACGCCTTCTTGAGGCCGCGGTTTTCGAGGTACTTCGCGAAGCGGGCCTGGTAGATCGCTGACAGCGGGCCGAGGCCCATCGAGACCGTCGGGAACTGCCAGTAGTCCGGCATGAGCCAGGGATGCGGATACGAGGACAGGCCGCCGCCGGCGGCTTCCTCGTGGCGGAAGTTCTTCAACTGCTTTTCGGTGAGCCGGCCTTCGAGGAAGCTCCGCGCGTAGATGCCCGGCGAGGCGTGGCCCTGAAAGTAGATGAGGTCGCCGTCGAACTGCTCGTTGCGGCCGCGGAAGAAGTGGTTGAAGCCGACCTCATACAAGGTGGCCGCGGAGGCGTAGGTGGCGATGTGACCGCCGATGCCGTCCGACTCGCGGTTGCCGCGAACGACCATGGCGGCGGCGTTCCAGCGGATATAGCTCTTGATCCGGCGCTCCATCTCCCGGTTGCCGGGATATGGCACGTCCTCATGGGAGGGGATGGTGTTCAGGTAGGGGGTATTCGAGGTGAAGGTCTCCCTCACCCCGGCTTGCCGGGCCCTCAACCGCAGGCTCTCGAGCAGCCGGACCGTGCGGGAGGCGTCTCCCTGGTGCAAAACGTAATCGAGCGAATCCACCCATTCGCGGGTCTCGATGGCCTCTAGCGCCGAAGCCTGGTCGGGCGCGACATTCTTCATAAGTCCGTCATCCTCTATGAGTTCAAGTGATCTATTGTAAGCCATGCGGCTCTTAAACCTCTCGATGCTCACCCTCACCTTCGCTACCCTTTCGGCTTGCGGGACGGCACAGGCGCCGGGCGGAACACCCGGCGGCGGGACCGATCCGGAGGCTGCGGCCCTGCTGAAGAAGATCCAGCAGTTCGCGCCGACCGAGATCACGGCGGACATCTCGGGCTTGCCTGCAAACGAGCGGCAGGCGCTCGCCAGGATGATCGAGGCCGCCCAGCTGTTCGATGGGCTCTTCCTGCAGCAGGCCTGGGCCGACAACCCCGCCATGCTGGCGCGGCTCTCCGCCGACGACTCGCCGGTCGGGCGGGCGCGGCTGCACTACTTCCTGATCAACAAGGGACCGTGGGATCGGGTCGATCACCACAAGCCGTTCGTCCCCGGCGCCCCCGCCAAGCCCGAAATGGGCAACTACTACCCGGCCGACTCGACCAAAGCCGAGATCGAGCAGTGGATTGCGTCGCTGCCGGCGGCGAAGAAGGCCGACGCGACCGGGTTCTTCTCCGTGGTCCGGCGCGGCGCCGACGGCAAGCTGATGACGGTGCCCTACAGCGTGGAATACCAGAACACGCTCACCGCCGCGTCGAAGCTCCTGAATGAAGCCGCGGCGCTCACGGCCAACGCGTCCCTGAAGAAGTTCCTCAGTCTCCGCGCCACGGCGCTCGTCACCAACGACTACTTCGCCAGCGACATGGCCTGGATGGAGCTGGACGCGGCGATCGAGCCGACGATCGGCCCGTACGAAACGTACGAGGACGAGTGGTTCGGCTACAAAGCCGGCTTCGAGGCCTTCATCGCCCTGCGCGACGAGAACGAGACGCGGAAGCTGCAGGCCTTCGGCGCCGAGTTGCAGGGCCTCGAGGACGCGCTGCCGATCGATCCGGCCTTTCGCAGCCCGAAACTCGGCGGTCTCGCGCCGATTCGGGTCGTCAACTCCGTCTTCGCGAGCGGCGACGGCAACCGCGGCGTGCAGACCGCGGCGTACAACCTGCCGAATGACGATCGCGTGATCAAGGAGAAAGGCTCCAAGCGCGTGATGCTCCGCAACGTGCAGGCCGCGAAGTTCGACAAGTGTCTGGTGCCGATCTCGAAGATCGCGCTCGCCGCCGGCGATCAGGGCAAGATCTCCTTCGACGCCTTCTTCACGCACATCGTCATGCACGAAGTCATGCATGGCCTGGGACCGCATCAGGTGCTCGCGCCCGCCGCGGGATCTGCGGCGGCCAAGGGCGCCGCGGTGCGCACGGCGCTGACCGACACCTATGCGGCGCTGGAAGAGGCGAAGGCGGATATCTCGGGGCTCTGGGCGCTACAGCAACTTGCGGACAAGGGCGTGGTGTCGAAGGACATTGCCGGCACGATGTACACGACGTTCCTCGCCTCGACCTTCCGGTCGATCCGGTTCGGACTGTCGGAGGCCCACGGCAAAGGCGTCGCGCTGCAGCTCAACTACCTGCTCGACAAGGGCGGTTTCACGGTGAACGCCGACGGCACCTTCGCCGTGAACGACGCGAAGATCAAGGACGCCGTGGCCGGGCTGACCCGCGAGATCATGCACCTGCAGGCCACGGGCGACTACGCGGGCGCCAAGGCGCTCCTCGCCTCCATGGTCACCGTGCGCCCCGAAGTCCAGAAGGTCCTCGACAAACTCACGGGCGTCCCGATCGACATCGAACCGAAGTTCACGACGATCAAGTAAATAGGATCGGGAGTTATTTCAAAATAACTCCCGATCCTATTTCCGAGGCCAAGGGCATGACTGGAGTCTTCCTTTCCCTCTTCCTGCTGGTGGGTCAAACGGCCGACGCATGGTCAACGGTAATGGCGCTCGCACCTGGCAGGATCACCCGCTTGGACCTCGATGCAGGTTCGGTTGAAGGCGGATTTGTCTCGGCAACCGCAGATGCGATCACGCTCACGATCAAAGGGCGGGCCGAAACAGTTGCGCGCCAGCGAGTTAAAGCCGTCCGCGTGCGTTCAGGCCCGTCGCACCGCCGCCGAAATGTACTGATCGGGTTCGGCGCTGGCGTGGGCGCTGGACTGCTCCTTCAGAAAGCCACATGCTCCGGCAATAACTGCACGGCCGAGGCCGCCTTCGTCTATACCGTGCCACTCGAACTCGCCGGCGCGCTCACCGGAGCGCTGGTGCCCAGCCAAAGCTGGCACGTCATCTACCAGCGAAAATGAGACCGGGAAAATAGGATCGGGAGTTATTTCGAAACAACTCCCGATCCTATTCTCGATTTTGGCAACGATCTTGAACATCAGCCAGTCGTGCCGCGTCGACCGATGGCGGGAACGGGAGGTCTTGTATTTCACGTCATGAACCGTGGAGCTCGGCGACTCGAGCTGTTTCAGCATGACGATGACTACCGGCTGTTCCTTCGAGCGTTCGCCGAGGCCCGCGACCGAGTGCCGATCGAACTGTTCGCCTACTGCCTGATGCCGAACCACTTCCACTTCGTTCTTCGGCCATCTGAGGACGGTCAACTCGCTGAATTTATGAGACTTGGCACAGTCACGCACAGCGTGCGCTGGCACTGGCAGCGAGGATCCCAAGGAGGCGGCTGCGTTTACCAGGCACGCTATCGGTCGTTTCCGATTCAGACGAGCCGGTATTTCCTGAATGCTTGCAGTTACGTCGAGGGCAACGCCCTTCGGGCGTCCTTGGTCGGCCGGGCCGAGGATTGGGAATGGTCGAGCCTCGCCGCACGGTGCAGAAATTGCCACCCCCTGCCCTTGTCTGAGTGGCCAATCTTGCCACCCGACAACTGGGTCGAGTTGGTCAACGAGCGACATGCTGCCGACGACGTGGCCGTCATACGGCGATCCCTCATGCGCAATCGCCCCCTTGGCGAGTCCGAATGGAGCCAGTCGGTCGCGAAGCTCTTGGGCTTACCCAGACAACAGTCGGCCGGCCGGCCGAGCAAGAGAAGGAAATAGGATCGGGTGTTATTTCAAAATAACTCCCGATCCTATTTCTCTGTCACTTGATCGTGGCGCCGGCGAGTTGGGCGATCGCGGACAGCGTCGTCTGGGCGGCGTTCAGGGCGAGGCGGAAGTCCTTGTCGGTGAAGGTCGTCCACACGTCAAGCGGTGTGTGCCAC
>SCUN01000076.1 GCA_004297655.1 Acidobacteriota bacterium
GATGCGCCCGCTCGTCGAGCCACGCGCCTCGGATTCGCACAAGGGCGACTACGGCCGTGTGCTCGTCGTCGCCGGGTCGCGGGGGAAGACCGGCGCCGCGTACCTGTCGGCGATCTCGGCGCTCAAGTCCGGCGCTGGTCTCGTCACGGTCGCCACGCCGGCCTCCTGTCAGAGCGTCGTGGCCTCGCTCGGCCCAGAGTTCATGACGGAAGGGTGCGAAGAGACCGGCGATGGCACGCTGGCGTTCGAAGCGCTCGATCGCATCCTGGACTTCGACGCCGACGTGATTGCCATCGGCCCCGGCCTCGGCCGGCATCCGTCAACGTCCGCGCTCGTGCAGGGCATCGTCGAGCGCGCCGGCGTGCCGCTGGTCCTCGACGCCGACGCGTTGACGGCGTTTGTGGGAGACCCGGACCGGCTGACCGGCCGCGACGGCATCGAGATCGTGATCACGCCGCATCCAGGCGAGATGGCCCGGCTGTGCGGACTGTCGATCGAAGAAGTCCAGGCGCAGCGTCTCGACATCGCCCGGGATTTCGCGGCGAATCACCGCCTGCACGTTGTTCTCAAGGGGCATCGCACGATCATCGCGACCCCCGAGGCCCGCGCGTTCGTTAATCTGACTGGCAATCCCGGCATGGCGACCGGCGGAACGGGCGACGTGCTCACCGGCATGATCGCCGCGTGGTTCGGGCAGTTGCTCGACGCGGAGGCGGCGGCCCGCCTGGCGGTCTACCTCCATGGCCTCGCCGGCGATCTCGCCGAGGCTGACGAGGGTGAGATCGCCATGACCGCGACCGACATGGTGGCGCGCCTGGGCGACGCCGTGCTGGAACTCACCGCGCGAAAGAAGCGCACCGCGAACTGATGTCCGTCGTCACGACACACTCGGAACACGAGACGGAAGAAGCCGGCCGCGCATTTGCCCGCGAACTCGCCGTCGGTGCCGTGGTGTTGATCGACGGCCCGCTCGGAGCGGGGAAGACCGCCTTCGTCCGCGGCATGGCTCGAGGGCTCGGCTCGAATCCGACCGACGTGACCAGCCCAACGTTCACGATCCTGCACGAGTATGCCGGGCCGCATGTGTTGCTGTTCCACGCCGATTTGTATCGATTATCCGAGCGCGAGGTGGATGAACTCGGCCTGGACGATGTCGCTGTGGAAGGGATTCTCGTGGTCGAGTGGCCGGACCGCTGGGCCGCGCCGCCGCGAGAAGCCGTGCACGTGTCGATCGCCAAAGGCGACGGTGACACGCGTCACATCACGGTGCCGGACGGGAACTAAGAGGTCGGGCCGGGCTTGTTCAGGTCTTTGATGTCGCGCAGTGTTCGGCGCATCTCTTCGACCACCTTCATGCCGTCGAGGGTCGCCGTCAGGGCGTCCGCCGTGACGCGCATGGCTTCGATGGCGGCCTTGCGGGCCCCCTCGGCGGCCTCGCGCGCATCTTCACCAGCGGTTCGGGCCTTCTCGCCCTCTTCGCGCAGGCGTTCCTGGTCCTGCCGAATCGCTTCAAGGGCGGCCCGGTGACGCTCTCCGGCCACGCGGGTTTCCTCGGCCACGGCCCGGAACCGCTCCGCCTCAACGCGTGAGGACTCCGCGGCAACGCGGCGGTCTTCGGTGGGCATGCTCCCAGCCTAGCGATACGGCTGCGCGCGGGGTGTGCAATAGAGCACACTCGCCGGCCGTTGGTTATTCCACCCGGTAGTTCGGCGCTTCCTTCGTGATGATCACGTCGTGCACGTGGCCTTCGCGGACGCCGGCCTGCGTGACGCGGATGAGCTGCGCGTCCTTCTGCAGCGTCGCGATGTCCTTGCAGCCCGCGTAGCCCATGCCGGCGCGCAGGCCGCCCATGAGCTGGTGGATCATCGCGCTCACGCTGCCTTTGTGAGCGACGCGGCCTTCGATGCCTTCCGGAACGAGCTTATCGGTGCCGTCGCCGTTGCTCGGCGCACCGGAGCGCTTCTGGCCTTCGAGGTCGTACTCGTCCTTCGATTCCTGGAAGTAGCGATCCGAGCTGCCTTTGCGCATCGCGCCGAGCGAGCCCATGCCGCGGTACTCCTTAAAGCTCCGGCCCTGATAGAGGATGATCTCGCCCGGGCTCTCGTCCGTGCCCGCGAACAGGCTGCCGATCATCGTCGCGCTCGCGCCGACCGCGATGGCTTTCACGATGTCGCCCGAGTAGCGGATGCCGCCGTCGGCGATGACGG
Organism: Acidobacteriota bacterium; assembly: GCA_004297655.1. GTDB lineage: Bacteria > Acidobacteriota > Vicinamibacteria > Vicinamibacterales > SCN-69-37 > SCUN01. The sequence continues at coordinate 2,208 of SCUN01000076.1, forward strand.
CCACGCCGCGTTCGGCGGCCGCGTGCGCGCAGGCCGCGATCGCGCCGACCATCGGCACGCCGACGCCCGCGACCACGCGCGTGGTGCAAATGGATCCGGCGCCAATGCCGACTTTGACGGCGTCCACGCCGCGGTCGATGAGCGCGATCGTCGCTTCAGCCGTTGCGACGTTGCCGGCGATGACGTCCACCTTTGGATGCGCCTCGCGCACTTTCGCGACAACGTCGAGCACGCCTTGTGAGTGGCCGTGCGCGGTGTCGATGACGAGCACGTCCACGTGCGCCGCGACGAGCGCGGCCGCGCGATCGAGCGTGTCTTTGGCGATCCCGATCGCCGCGCCGACGCGCAGCCGGCCGAGATCGTCCTTGCACGCGTTGGGGTAGCGCACCAGCTTCTGGATGTCCTTGACGGTGATGAGACCGCGGAGCCGGTAGTGCTTATCCACCACGAGCAGCTTCTCGACTTTGTGCTCGTGGAACATCTCCTTCGCGGCATCGAGCGTCGTGCCGACCGGCACGGTGACGAGGTTCGTCTTCGTCATCAGCTCCGCCACCGAGCGGTCGAGCCGGGATTCGAAACGAAGATCGCGGTTCGTCAGAATGCCGACGAGCTTGCCGTCCTTCGATCCGTCCTCCGTGATGGGCACGCCGCTGATCCGGAACTGCTTCATCAGTTCCAGCGCCTCGGCCAGGCGATGTTTCGGCGAGAGCGTGATCGGGTTGACGATCATGCCGCTCTCGGATCGCTTCACACGATCGACTTCGCCGGCCTGTTCGTCGATCGTCAGATTCTTGTGGACGACGCCGATGCCGCCTTGCTGCGCGAGGGCGATCGCCAGGCGGCTTTCGGTGACCGTATCCATCGCGGCCGACAACACCGGCACGTTCAGCCGGATGTTCCTGGTGAGTTGGGAGGAGTAATCGACCTGGCTGGGGAGCACCTGCGAGTGCTGTGGCACCAGCAGGACATCGTCAAACGTAAGGACTTCGGGGAGTCCCGCCATCACCTGCTGCGCCGCGCCAAGCCGTCTCGTCATTTACGCCCCATGACACTTCTTGAACTTCTTGCCCGACCCGCACCAGCACGGATCGTTTCTGCCAATCTGCGGTCCTTCATGCCGGACCGTCTTCACCGGCGCGTCGTCGCCGCCGGTTCGCGCCGGCTTCGGCGCCTGCCCGGCGGGGCCGGTCAGCGGTTTGGCGCCGCCGCCGAACGGTTGCGATGAACTCGTCGAGCCCGAGCTGAACGTCATCGCCGGCGCTTTGCGC
>SCUN01000077.1 GCA_004297655.1 Acidobacteriota bacterium
GCGTGACGGTAACCGGGCCCACGTCGACGGTGTCCATCAGTGCGCCGGCGTCGTTCACGGTCAACGTCGGCACGACCGTGCCGGTGACGAACGTGACAGTGAGTTACGGCGACGGCCAGTCTCGCCAGCTCGGAACGTTCTCTGGTACCCAGACGGTGTCGCACTTCTATTCGACGTCAGGCATCTTTGACGTCACCGTTTCCGCGACCGACCCCGACGGGATCGTCACCACCGCGACCACGCAGATCGCAATCACGAATCTCACGGGCACGATGACGTCGTCGGCGGCGACAGCTCAGCGCGGCGTCACGGTTATCACGTTCACGGCCTCAGTGTTGCCCTCGGGCGCGTCGATCGATCATTACGTGTGGGAGTTCGACGACGGGACCGGTAGCGTCACCAGCTTCGGGAACACCCAGACCCATGTCTTCTCGTCCGGAACACCCGCTGGAATCAAGACCGTGCAGGTCACGGTGTTCCCGCTCTACGGGGCCTCGTTCAAGATCACGCTGCAGATCACCGTTACAGTCTGACGAGCGAAGCGGCCGAGCTCGAGATCACTCGACCCTACGTCCGCCCCTTTGGACCGAACGTTGGACTTTGGACTGAACTCCGGACCTTGGACGGAAACTGTCACCAATCCGCGTAGCGGGTACCGTCTGTCGAGATCCCGTCGGCGCCGCTCTTGACGTCGTAGATGCCCGGCGTGCTTGTCGCGGCGCTCGGGTCGAGCTCGGCCTGGGTCGTGACCCAGGTATCGGCGGAGTTCGTGATCGGATCGACCGGGATGCGACGCAGGTAGCCTTCGCTCACGAGCGTCTGGAGCGAGGACGGATACGAACCTTTGTCAGCGTAGTACTGGTCGATCGATTCGCGCATGTGGAAAAGATCGGCCTTGAGCACGGCTTCCCTGGTTGCGCGGATCGAGTTGCGGTACTGCGCAAGCGCGAGGGTTGCCAGCACGGCGATCAGCGACATGACGACGAGCAGCTCGATGAGCGTCCAACCCGCCTGCGCTGAAGCTCCGGCGGGCAGGCGCTGTTTCCAGGCGCGAGCGTCTCGTCGAATCGTCACGGCGCCTCTCATTCCCAGTCCTTGTAGTACGTGCCGTCGAGGGCCTTGCCTTCCGATTTCGACGAGACGTCGTAGACGTTCTGGCCGCCCCACACGGTGGATTTCGGGTCGTCTTGCGACGCGCGCAGCTTCCATTCGGCGCGGTTGGTCATCGGATCGATGGGAATGCGCCGGAGAAAACGCAGCTTCTTGCCCGAGGCATCGTTCTGCACGGAAACGCCGTCGACCAGCTGCTGCAGGTCCTTTGGATAGTTGTCGCCGCCGGCCGGGAGGTCGAGCGGCGAGATCACGCCGTTGTCGGCCGAGTCCTTGAACTTGTCGATCGCGGTGCGCATTTCGCGCAACGCGCGGCGCAACTCGGCTTCCTTCTGGCGCTTCATCGAGACACGCGCGAGCGGCAGCGCCCCCATGGCCATGATCCCCAGGATGGCGGCGCACACGACGAGTTCAACGAACGTGAAGCCGGATTCCGACTCCTTCCGTTTCGCGCGAAGCCGAGCAAGCATGGCCATGCCTCCTATCGCACCACGATCTGCGGCGGAATGATCTGCATCGACATGACCTGGCCGGTCGCGGTGTTGGCCGTGCCGGTGATGGTCATGTTCGCCTGGCCGGGCCCGACCGCGTCGAAGACGAGCGAGCCGATGAGACCGGTGCCCGACACGCCGGCGACGCCGGCCGGCCGTGCGATCGTGATCTCCACGCGCCCTGCCGCCTCGTCGATCTTCGGCGTGAAGGTCGTCGCGATGCCGCCGTTCCGCATGAACGCGCCTTCAGTGACCGTCCGCGCTTTGAGCACGGCGGTGTTGTAGGTGATGGTCAGCGTGATCGTGCCGAGTTGCGTCGCGTCCGCGATCTGGATCGGCATCGTGTACGGACCGCCACCCGCCTGCAGCTGCCCGGGCGGCGTGACGGTGAGTTGCGCGGGCCGCGGCGCGGCGGGCGGCTGCTGGCCGGCCGGCGGATTCGCCGGCTGATTCGTGCCGCCCACGGGCGTCACGGGCACGATGTTCGGATTGCGGTTCGCCGCAGGCGGCGGCACGGCCGTCTGTCCCGCGGGCGGAGTGGCGCCCGCCGGCGGATTCTGCGCGCCCTGCGCGGTCTGCCCCGCCACCGGCGGTTGACCGCCGCCGGCCGCGACCATCGCCGCCAGCTCTTCGGTGGTCGGCGGCGCCGCGATCAGCGGCGGCGGTCCGGTCAGACCGAAGTTCGAGTTGGTGCCGACGTAGATCGGCTGCAGGTCTTCCTGCGTGAGTTCGTGGCCTCGCACGATGTGCGGCGTGATGATCATCACGATGTCGCTCGTGGAGGAATTCCGTTCGGTCGCGCCGAAGAGCGACCGCAGCCACGGAATCTTGGTGATCCCGGGCAGGCCCTGCACGGCCTTCTTGTCTTCCTCGCGGATGAGGCCGGCGATGAGGTTCGATTCCCCGTCGCGCAGTCGCAGGGTCGTCGTGACCTTGCGCGAGCTGAACGTCGGCAGCAGCGAGCCGGCGACGGTGACGTCCTGGCCCTTGCCGCTGTTTTCGACCGTCAGGTCGATGCGGATTTCATTGTCGTACGTGACTTTCGGCGTCATCGACACGTTGACGCCGACCGGCCGCAGGTTGAACGACGTCGTCGGCGTCGTGGCGAGACCACCCGCAGCGACCGGCGCGAACGTCGTGGTCGGCACAGGAATTTCGTCGCCGAGGTTGAGCGTCACGGCCTTGGTTTCGGTGCCGCGCAGGGATGGCCGCGCGAGGATCTTCGTGCGCGAGTCGGACTCGAGCGCGCGAATCGTCGCCGACGGCACGGTCAGATAGAAGTCCGCCAGGCTGACGCCGTTGCTGATGGTGTTCAGGTTGAACGGCGGCGGTGTGGTCGGGAACGTGCCGCCGCCGGCCGTGTTGGGCGGCGCCGCTTCCGGCGAGAACGTGAAGCCGATCTGGTAGTTGCTCAGGTTGAGGCCGTAGCTCTGTGCCTGAACGCGGTCGACTTCGAGGATTTCGACGTCGATGACGAGCTCCGCGAGCGGCTTGTCGGTCGAGCGCACCAGCCGTTCGATGACCTGCATGACCGGCACGGTCGCGCGGACCATCAACGAGTTCGCCGTCTTGTTCGCCTGGATCACCGGGCGGATCGCGAGACCCTGCACCTGGTTCAGGAGCGCCATCAGGTTGGCCGAGACGTCGGTGGCGTCGGCGTGCGACAGATAGAAGGTCTGCACGACCTGGTCTTCGAGGCGCAGCCGGTTCGCCGGCTGGTCCATGGCGACGAGGATCGTGCGCGAGTCGAGGACCTTATAGAAGAGCGTGTTCGCGCTCAGCACCTGGTTGAGCGCGTCCTGGAGCGTGGAGCCGCTGAGCGTCACCGTGTAGGCGCGCGTGAGCACGTTGTCGGGCTGCGACGCCGTGTCGTACGTGACGTTGATGCCGGCGAACGTGCAGATCGTCTCGATGACCTGGCGGACCTGGGTCTGGTTGAACGTCAAGAGCGGCAGCGGAAGACGCGGATCGACCGCGAGCTGCGGCAGCGGCGAGACCTTCCGCGCCTGCTCGCGCATGAGGTCCATCGGCGATTTCGGCCGCGAGTCTTCGATCTGCTGGCGGATCTTGCGATCGAGATCGGCCGACTTGGCCGCCGCCATGACATTGCCGGGATCGACATCGGCGGCGAGGCGGTATTCCGCCAGCGCGCCGGGCAACTGGTTCTGCGCTTCGAGCTGCGCGGCGCGCAGCATGTGGGCCTGCGAGGCGGCCTGCACCGCGCGCTGGAGCGCGACGCGCACGTCCACGCGGTTGGGCGAACTCTTCAGCGCTTCGCGGTAGTACGCGACGGCCGTGTCCCACTCCCCCGCCTTGGCCGCGGCTTGCCCGTGCGTATACGCGCGGCCGGTGGCGCACCCGGACACCAACGCGGCGGCCAGCGCCACTCCCACTCCACATCGCTTCATCATGTGCATTCGACTACGGCTCCGTTCCGCGCAGCGGAATCGTCTGTCGTCCCTTGCCGTCCACGTATTCCATCACGATGGATTCGACGCCGATCTTCACGATCCGGTATCGCCCATCAACCACGTCGCCCTCGGTGCCCTTCATCATGGCGCGTCCGTCGCTGAGCGCCGCGTATTTCACGCCGTTCGGCAACTGCAGGATGCCCACGAACTTCAGCGGAATCGGCGGCGGCCCCGGGGGCGTGGGCGGAGGCGGCGGGGGCGTGTACACGGGCGGCGCGCTCACGACCGGCCTCGGCGGAGGCGCGGGTGGAGGCGGCGGCACGCCGAACCGGAACGGATTCCGATCGGCCTGCGGCTTCCCTGCGACAGGCTCCAGCGCCGCGAGCTTCAGGGCGCTCGGCAGCGACTTGGCTGACACCACCGGCCCGGCAACGCCGGCGCCGTTCCCAGTATTGGACGCCGTCGGCGCGCTCTCAGCCGGGCGGTATTGGCGATAGACCCACCACACCGTGCCGATGAGCGCCGCGAGCAGCACGAGCTGCCGGCCGAGGTTCTTCCGCGACCAGACCTGCATCGTCATTTCGGACCCCGGTAGTACGTGCCCATTTCGATCGAGAGCTGCAACTGGCCGGCGGTCTGCGCCGCCTGCTGGCGATTGGCCTGCGCGAGCGAAATCGAGTTGATCACCAGAAACGCTTCCGACGTTTCGACGTCGTAGATGAACCGCAGGATGGCCGCGTAGTCGCCCGTCAGTTCGACCTTGCCGGTGAGGCGCTGCAGGTCGGAGTCCTTCACCGCTTCCGGCTCCCAGGCGCGCGCGCCGAGACGGAGGTTGTTCTCGCGAGCCAGCCGGGCGACCTCAACCAGTAAAATCCGCGAGGCTTCGGCCTGGCTCTTCGGGAGGACCGACGCGTAGAACGTCGCGAGTTCCTTCTCCGCGCGATCGCGGCTGGTCCGCGCCGTCTGCCACTGCCGCATCTGCTGGTTGGCGTCCGCCAGCGCGAGCCCCGCCGTGCGGGCCGCCTCCTCGTTCTGCGCCACCACGCCGCGCAGCGGGAACACGACCGCGCCGACGAGCACGCCGTCGATGATCAAGAGCGCCAGGAGCGGCACGAGGATCGCCCGCCGCTCCGCGAACACGCGCTTCCAGAGGCTCACTTCGCCTCCTTCGGCGGGAGATAGCGCGCCGTGACCGCCGTGCGGCGCGTCCCGTCGTCGGTCGCGTCCTCCTGCTGCGGCAGGATGTCGTAGAAGGCGCCCGTATTCTGAAGATGTTCGATGAACGTCGCGAGGTCGTCGGTCTTCTTCGAGACCACGGTCATGAGGACGATCACGCCGTCCTTGTCGAAGCTCGGCGACACCGCGTCGATGCGCACGTCGTCGGGCAGCGTCTTGCCGATGAGACTGAAAAACGTCGTCCACGAGAACGTCCGCTCGTCGATGAGCTTGTTGGCGAGCGTCGTGTTGATCGCGAGGCCCTTCAGGGCCTTCTGACTGATCGAGTGCTGCAGGGCGTTCGTTTCCGTATTCGCGCGGCTCGTCGCCGCTTCCGCCCGCGCGATCTCGGCTCTCAGTTTCGTGCGCTCCGACGATAGCGCCAGGATCTGCTGCACGGAGAACGCCGCGACGCCGATGGCGATGACGCCGACGATCGCGATGAGAAAGGTGACGAGGCGCTCGTTGTAGAACGGCCGCGTCGAGAGATTGACGCGCACCATTACGCCGCGCCCCTTTCCTTCAGGAGCGCGTCGAGCGTCTGCACGGGCGTCTTGAGCCGGTCGCTGATCTCGCGCTTCGCGAGTTCCCGCGCGGCGTCCGACGCGCCGCCGGCCAGGATCACGCGCTGAAACTGGGTGCCGCCGAGGCGGTCTTCGTAATACATCGCCGTCTGATGCACGAGTGCCGTGAGCGGCTCTTCGTCCACCGTCAGACGGTGGCGATGGAACATGAGCGCCGTGCCGCGCATGATCGCGATCGTCGTCGATTCCGGCGCCAGGCAGACGAGCAGCCAGTCGCCCTGCGGGACTGACTCGGAGGCGATGGCGGCGTTGATCACCGTCAGACTCGCGACATCCACGGCGCCGGCATGCGCGCCGACCGCGTCGGCGATCGCTTCGTACTCGGCGACGACGGCGCGGTGCGCGACGACGGCGGCGATCGTGGTGCCGCCGCCCTCCGTGGCGGCCGTGCCATAGCTCAGCACCGCGTCCTCGATCGGGAACGGCGTGGCCTTCTTCACATGCCACCGAATGAGCTGGTCGAGGTCGGAGGCGCGAGTCGGCACGGTCTCGAGCGGAATCAACGACACGCGCGCGGCCGAGTCCGGAATGATCAGCGCCACGCGCTTGGGCCGGCCGAAGCCCGCCCGCTCAAGGACTTTCTTGACGGCGCCGATCACAACCTGGGGCTGCTCGATGTTCTTCGCGGCGAGCGCGGGCGTGACGGCGCCGGACGGCAGCGTCTCGCTGAGGCTCGTGGCGCTCAACGGGTCGCCGCTCCGGCCCACGCGGGACACGGTCACACGGCCCTGGGCGAACTCGATCGCCACCTCGGCTTGCGGCGGGGCCAACCACGACGGCAGACGCAGGGCGCGGCTCATTCGACGAAAGTCACCTTGTTGATTTCGCGCAAGGTCGTTGCGCCTTCCATGACGCGCAGCACCGCGCATTCGCGCAGGAACCGCATGCCGTCCTCGCGCGCAGCCTTCTTGATCTCCGTAGTCGGACGGCGGTCGAGAATCATGTCACGGATGCGATCGGTCAGATCCATGAGCTCGCAGATGGCGGTGCGGCCTTTGTAGCCCGTGCCGCTGCACTCGATGCAGCCGGTGCCCTCGTAGAACGTCTGGGTGTCGGCGAGCGACGGATCGAGCGCGGATTCGATCAGGAACTCCCGCGAGATCTTGACCGGCCGCTTGCAGTGCGTGCAGATCTGCCGGACGAGTCTCTGGGCCAGGACGCAGTTGAGCGCGGAGACGAACTGATACGGCTCGACGCCCATGTTCAGAAACCGGCCGAGCACGTCGATGACGTTGTTGGCGTGGACCGTCGTGAACACGAGGTGGCCGGTGAGCGCCGACTGAATGGCGATCTGCGCGGTTTCGGGGTCGCGGATTTCGCCGACCATGATCTTGTCCGGGTCGTGGCGCAGGATCGATCGCAGGCCGCGCGCGAACGTGAGGCCTTTCTTCTCGTTGATGGGAATCTGGGTGATGCCGCGGAGCTGGTATTCGACCGGATCCTCGATCGTGATGATCTTGTCTTCGATCGTCTTGATCTCCGACAGCGCGGCGTAGAGCGTGGTCGTCTTGCCAGAGCCGGTCGGCCCGGTCACGAGCACCATTCCGTAAGGCTCGCGGATGTACTTGCGGAACCGACGCATCTCGTCTTCCGGCCAGCCGAGGATGTCCAGCCGCAGCTCGGTGAACTGCTCGCTGATCGATTCCTTGTCGAGGATGCGGATGACCGAGTCTTCGCCATGCACGCTCGGCATGATCGAGACGCGGAAGTCGATCGCCTTGCCGCGGATCCGCAGCTTGAAGCGGCCGTCCTGCGGTACGCGCTTCTCGGCGATGTCGAGCTCGGCCATGACTTTGATGCGCGAGATGATCGTGCTGTGGTGCTTCTTGTCGATCGGCTTCATCGCCTGCTGCAGCACGCCGTCGATGCGGTACTTCACGTGCACGGCGTCGTCGCCCGTTTCGATGTGAATGTCGGACGCCCGCCGCTGGATCGCCGTGAAGATCATCGAGTCCACGAGGCGGATGACCGGGCTCGCGTCGCTCGTGAGCTTGTCGACGGTCAGGTTCTCGTCGCCCGCGTCGTCGTCGCGCAGAATCTGCATCTGGAAGCCCTCGGTGGCTTCCTCGAGCACGCGCGTCGAGCTTTCGCTCTTCTTCAGGATGTTCTGGATCGCCGTCGGCGTGCCGACGCAGACGCGGATCGGCGTGTTGAGCTGCGTCGCCAGCTCGTCGATCGTCGTCAGATCGCTCGGGTCGGAGACGACGATCAGCAGCGTCTGCCCCTCGCGCTGGTACGGCACAAAGCCGTAGCGCAGCATCAGCTCGGCCGGGATGCTGCGAAACAGATTGTGGTCGATCCGGAATTCATCGAGATTGACAAACTGCAGCTGGTAGCGCAGCGCCAGTCGCCGCGCGGTGGCTTCCTCCGCCGCCGTGTCGGCGATCCCCTCGGCGTAGATTTCCTCGGTCGTCTTCTGAATCGGCTCGGCCATTCGGTTAGCCACCTGCCAGCGAGGAGAGCTTGAAGAGCGGCAGGTACAGGGCGAGCACCAGGCCCGCGATGACTGCGCCCATGACGATGAGCAGCACCGGCTCGATCAGCCCGGCAAACCGCGTCAGCGTCGTTTCGTTCTCTTCATCGTAGAAATCCGCGACGCTGTTGAGCATCTCGGCGAGCGCGCCGGTGGACTCGCCCACTTCCACCATTTCGATGGCGACGTCCGGAAACGTCTTCTTCCGGGCCAGCGCGGCGCCAAAGCCGGTGCCCTCGCGGACCTGCCGGGCGACGTCCGACAGCTCTTCGGCGACGGCGCGATTCCCGATCGCCTTCGCGGACGTCTCGACGGCGTTGACGAGCGGAATGCCGCCGCTCAAGAGCGTCGCGACCGTGCGCGCGACCTGCGCGGTGGCGAACTTCGTCGCGAGCACGCCGACGAACGGCACTTTCAGCAACATCGCGTCCAACTGCCGCCGGCTGCCCGGCTGGCGCAGCCAGAAACCGACGATGACGATGGTCGTCAGAATCACGCCCAGGATCACCCAGATCTGCGAGACGAGCGTCGTGGAAACCGCGACGAGCACCTGCGTCGCAAACGGCAGCTCCGCGCCGTTGCCCATCTGCTTGAAGAAGTCGGCAAACTGAGGCACCACCTTGAACACGATGCCGGTGACGAGTCCCACAGCCAGGAGCATCAGCAACGCCGGATAGATCAGCGCCGAGATCGTCCGCGCGCGCACGGCCGCGATGATCTTGGTGTGGTGCACGTACCGGCGGAGGACGCCCTCGAGGCTGCCCGACTTCTCGCCGGCGAGGAGCGATGCCGTGTACACGCCGCTGAAGAGCGTGCCGTGGGCGGCGAACGCTTCCGAGAGCGCCGTGCCGCTGCGGACCTTTTCGTAAACATCATCGAGCACGCCGCGAAATACCGGGTTCGCGATGCGCTTACGCAGGATGTCGAGCGACTGGACGAGCGGAAGGCCGGCTTTGAGCAGCGTCGCGAGTTCCTGGTTGAACAGCGTGAAGTCCTTGGCCGGGATCTTCCGCCGCTGCGGGAGCTTGAACGACAGCGCGCCGCCCGAGCCATGGACGGAGAGGACGAAGATGCCCTTCTCCTCCAGCTCGTGCCGCAGCCGTTCTTCGCTCTCCGCGACGTAGGTCGTCTCCATGACCTGGCCGCTCGCGGTGGCAACTCTGCAGCGAAACTCCACGTGTCGATCTCTTACCGGCTTTTGACGAGCGACATGATCCGGCGGACGTAGTCTTCGGTTTCGCGGTACGGCGGGATCCTGCCGTACTTCGCGACGGCCGGCTCGCCGGCGTTGTAGGCCGCGAGCGCGGTCGCGGTGTCCTTGCCGAAGCGGTCCAGGAGAGTCTTGAGATGCTGCAGGCCCGCCGTCAGATTCTGCTCGGGATCGAACGGATCCTCGACCGCGTAGTATTTCGCCAGCGCCGGCATGAGCTGCATGAGGCCCATCGCGCCCTTCGGCGACACGGCGTTCGGCTGGTAGTTCGACT
>SCUN01000007.1 GCA_004297655.1 Acidobacteriota bacterium
GCTCGCGCCGGGCGAGACGTACTCGACGCCGCTCCGCGACAAATTCGACGTGATTGTCGTGACGGGTGAGGGCGGGACGCCGTTTGGCGGAGCCGCGGGTGGCCGCGGTGGCCGCGGCGGCTTGCCCACCGGAGCCTCGGCGCAGGCGGGGGCTCCCGCCGCCGCTGCGCCCGCGCCCGCGACGGATCCTGCGAAACCATTCGATGAGTTTGTCCGCGCCGGCGGCACGATTCTCTGCTTCAACTCGGCGAGCAACGCGGCGATTCAAGCCTTCAAGCTGCCGGTGACCAACGCCGCGGCCGGCTTGCCGAGGACGGAGTTCTTCCTCAACGGCTCGCTGCTCGAAGTCACCGCGAACACGAAGCACCAGGTCATGTCGGGCATGCCCGACAAGTCCGCGATCTTCACCGACAACAGCCCGGTGTTTCAGACCCAGGACGGGTTCAAGGGCACGGTGCTCGCGAAGTACACAGACTCGGGGTCGCCGCTCCTGTCGGGCTATCTGCTCGGCGAGAAGGTCCTCAACGGCAAGGCGGCCGCGCTCGACGTCGAGCTCGGCGCCGGCCACGTCGTCCTGCTCGGCTTCCGCCCGCAGTGGCGGGGCCAGACGTTCTCGACGTTCCGCGTGATCTTCAACGCGCTGCTCTTGACGAGATAGGCGCGTTTCGCTATATTTTCGCCTCCTCATTATTAGGAAGGGTGACCGTGATGGATAACGCGCAAGCGAAGTTTCTGATGGAGCAACTGACGGGGCTTTGGGAATCCGAATTCGCCATGACCTGCAAGGTGCTCGAGGCGGTGCCGGACGACAAACGCGACTACAAACCGGACCCGAAATCGCGTTCGGCGTGGGATCTGACCACCCACCTCGCGACGGCCGATATCTGGTTTCTCGACAGCATCATCAACGCGCAGTTCAACTGGGATCCGGAAGCCGCGAAGGCTGCCGCGGCCGGTTTCAAGACCGTCGCGGAAGTTGTGGCGTTCTACAAGAGGGAATTCCCCGCGCGTCTGGCGACGTTGCGCGGCATGCCGGCCGACCAGCTCGCGCGGCAGGCGGATTTCTTTGGATTGATCAAGGGACCGGCGGCGCAGTTCCTGGGCCTCGCCAACAACCACTCCGTCCATCACCGCGGCCAGTTGGCGACGCACTTGCGCGCGATGGGTTCGAAGGTGCCGCCGATCTACGGCGACTCGGCCGACCACCCGATGGGTTCGTGAGGCGAGCGTGAATCTGGCTGACTATCTGGTTAGCTGGTTATCTATTCGATTGGGAAGATCGCGCTGACATCGTCGGCGGGGCGCGGAATGACGTGCACGCCGACGAGTTCGCCCACTTTGCGGGCGGCCGCGGCGCCGGCGTCGGTCGCGGCCTTCACGGATGCCACGTCGCCGCGCACGATCGCGGTGACGAGGCCGGCATCCACCTTCTGCCAGCCGACGAACGTCACGTTCGCGGTCTTGACCATCGCGTCGGTCGCTTCGATCATGCCGACCAGACCGCGCGTTTCGACCATGCCAAGCGCTTCGCCGGACGGAGCTTTTGCGGCCATAGAAGTCAGACTCTACCTGATTCTTCCCCGGGCGTCGACTTTGATCGCGCCCGTCGCCACGCCGTTCTCGGCCAGCACCAGCTCGTCCATCAGGTTGGTGACGACGCAGGCGTGGTTGGGCAGGATGCGGACGCGGTCACCGATCCTCAGGCGCGTCGGCGCCGTGGCGCGGACCGTCGCGTGTTCTTCGGAGAGCCGCTCGATGACGAGCGTCGGATCCGGCGTGCCGTCGGCGTGAATGACGAGCCCGTGGCCCGGCATGGCCTGGAATCCGCGGGCGCCGTCGAGCGCGAGCGTCTTGGCGCCGGCATCGAGGATCACGCGATCGGGCGCCGGCCGTGAGACGACGGTCGCTTCGATGAACATCGCGCAGGTGTCGAGCGTGGCCGCGCCGAGTGCGACTTGCGTGCGATCGAGGAAGACGTAGTTGCCAGGTCGCATTTCTGTCGGCGCAAACGATTTCGCGTAGGCCGGGGCTTCAGCCCCGGCGTGCCCGAGCTGAAGCTCGGGCCTACGTATGTGATCCACTTGCCTGCCGATGAATCGCGCCGTCGGCGTCGACCCGACGCTGATCTCTTCGATCTTCGCGCCGGCGAGCGACGCGCGCGTCGCGAGGTCGCTCATCATCTCGGCTTCTCGGAGTGCCATGTGCTCGAGTTCCATTTCCGAGGCCGCGTGGTAGGCCTGGCCCGCGTGGCTCAGCAGTCCGCGGAAGTTCAAGCCCGGCAGCGAGGCGACGAAGGCTACGCGATCCGGCGCGTCCACCGCCGACGGGTTGATGCCGCAGCGATGGAATCCGACGTCTACCTTCACGAGCACATCGAGCTTCTGTCCGGCCCTCGTCATCGCGTCCGACCATCCCTTCGCGACGTCGATGTCATCGACGATGATCGACAGTTTCGTCTGGGGTAGTAACGCCAGCACTCGGTCCGCATTCGAAGGGTTGACGGGGTACGGCAGCCGGATATCGCCGATGCCGGCCGCGGCCAGCACCTCGGCTTCGCCGAGCTTCGCGCAACACACGCCGACGGCGCCGGCCTCGATCTGCCACTTCGCGATCACCGCGCTCTTGTGCGTCTTCGCGTGGGGCCGCAGTCTCACGCCGGCGGCCGCGGCGCGCTCGGCCATCGCGCGGATGTTCGCGCGGACGCGGGTGAGATCGAGCATGGCGAACGGGGTGCGCAGGTCGGAGACGTTCATCGCTCAGCTAGATTACAGTCAACCGATGGCGCCTTTCATCACTCACGCACAGCTCCGCGTCGGCGACCTGGAACGCTCGCTGGGGTTCTATCGCGACCTGCTGGGGTTCACGGTTCACTCGGATGCCGGGGGTTCAGTGGGCTTGGCGCCGGAGGGCGCCGCGTCGGAAACCCTGACGCTCCGCGAAGTGCGCGGTCTCAAGCACCGGCCGCGCCATCCGAGGACGGCGGGTCTCTATCACGTGGCCTGGCTCGTGCCGTCGCGGCCCGATCTCGGCCGCGCGCTCGACGGTCTTCGGCGAGCGTTCTATCCGTTGACGGGCGCCTCGGATCACGCCGTCAGTGAGTCGTTGTACCTCGACGATCCCGACGGCAACGGGGTCGAGATCTACGCCGACAAACCGCGCGACACCTGGAAGTGGTCGAACGGCCGCGTCCACATGACGGTGGATCCGTTGGACCTCGAAGGTCTGTTGCACGACGCGCATGGCGCATCCGCCTCCGCCAAGGCTTCGGCGGACAAGCCCGCGCACGTGCTCACCGCGGGCACGGTAATCGGTCATGTCCACTTCGTCGTCCCGAATCTCGACGAGGCGAAGCGCTACTGGAACACGGATGTCGGTCTCGACATCACGCTCGAGTGGCCGATGCTCGTCGGCCTCTCGCACGGCGGGTATCACCATCACGTGAACCTCAACAACTGGGCGGGCGAGGGCGCGCCGGCCGACGATCCGGGCGTCGCCGGGCTGGATTCGGTGACGATGGGCGGGAAGACGCTGAAGCCCTGAAATCTTTCGGATTGAGACCAGCGCGGATCTGGCGCAGGCTGGTCCAGTTACGGAGGGTTCATGCCGCTGAAGTTCTGGCTCACGACGACGTTCAACCTTGGAATTGCCGCCGCCATCTTTCACGTGATGAACGCTTTGGCGCTCCAGGACATCGTCCACCCCGAGCGCGAGCCCGATTTACGGCTCGAATTTTGGATTGTTCGGATCAGCCTTCTGCTGACGGCGCTCTTCATCGCCTCGGCGCTGCGCACGGTGACGCTCGTACGCCGAACCCAGCGCGGCTGAGGCGTGTTACCTTCTGCCCACCCGGGGAGGGTTAACGCGTGGGGCTGGGCCTGCCGGAACTCCTGATTCTCTTTGTATTGGTGTTTGGCTGCGGTGTCGTCCTCATATGGCCGGCCGCACGGATCTGCAAGCGCGCCGGATTCTCTCCGTGGCTTGGCATCCTGATCATCGTTCCGATCGCCAACGTCGTCCTGCTCTGGTACGTCGCGTTCTCACCCTGGCCGGCGGTAACGGAATTCACCAAGAACGGCTGATGTGACGATTTCGTGCTAACTTCTCGTCGTTCAGGGGATTGAACTCAATTCGGGCAAGTCTTGGACTGGCGTTAGGCTGACGAAGTTCGTCAGGTCTAATTCCGAACTCCTGCAGGTCTAATCCCCGTCAGGCATCGGAGGCATTTGTGCGACCCATCGAATGGCTCAAGACCAATCAACCGGCGCTTGCACTGATCTTGTCGCTGGCGTCATTCGTTGTCGCACTCGGTTCGCTCGCGGTCGTTGTGTTCAGGGAGTTCATCCAGGGTCCGCGTCTTGATGCCAAGATCACACAAGTCAATCTAATGCGCCTTGGAGACGGCGGGAAGACGGAATTACTTGTCGAAATGCTGGCAGACGATCTCCTCTCGCCCCTACCAACTCCTTCCGCCAGGACTGTTTCTACCGCGCATCCGTCTATTACCGCGGCGCGTGATCGGGAACACCTGTTGATTGCCATTCGAGACGCGGCTCGTACGGCACGCGTTGCTTACGATCCACCCGTCGATCTCATCAAGAGGTACATCGGGCACCGATCATTTTTTCCTTCGTTCTATGTTCCGCTAATCGTCACCAATACCGGAGCCAGAGTTGGGCATGTCGCCTCCCTTGTTCTCGTCGTCACTGACACGACCACACCTACATCGCGCTGGGCCTTCCCAGCATTTGTGGAAGTCAACGTTCCCGTGCTTCTTGATCGCACTCGCCCGCACAATGACATCGAACGAACCAAAGGCATCTTCAGCGGCCTAGCCGTGCCGCCGCGCGGCAGCGTTTCCACCGACCCGCTTTTTTTACCGCAGCACGACGCGAGCAACACGATCATCTCGCGCCAGAATCTTCCGCCAGGGTCGTACACGTTCGCCGTGTTCGGCTACTCGCCCGACAACGTTCTGCTATTCAGGACTCAGGCCATCAAGTACGAGCTGAAGGCGGATCGTCTAGTTGAAATGTTCAAAGGAAGCGACAGTGTTGACTTCGTGCTGCTCGAGAAGCATATCGCTGACGCCGTGTCTCGCTGAGCTCTACCCTCAAACATCGATTACGGTCGGCGCGGCTGAATCGCCACCTTAGGTTGGCGTTGGGAGACAGTCCACTAGATCGGAAGAGC
>SCUN01000078.1 GCA_004297655.1 Acidobacteriota bacterium
CGATCTCCGTCGCGATCGAGCCGGCGGCGCCCCGGATGGGTCGCAAGCGCGCGCCGCTGACGATCGGCGACGTGGCCCTCGACGCGGTCGTCGACGCCAACGTCCTCCGCGTCGGCCTGAGGAACGCCACCAAAGACAACGTCGAGGCCGTGTGGACGATCACGGTGCCGGCGCGCTTCTCTGCCCGCATCGAGGGCCACGACGGTTCGCTGAGCATCGAGGGCCTGGCCGGGGGGGTCGAAGCGAGCCTCAACTCCGGCCTCGGCGGACGCGGCGGCGTGATCATCGCCGACGTGCCGCGCGGCCGCCTCGATCTTTCGATGGGCGTCGGCGACATCAAGGCTGTGCGGCGTTCGGCCGATTTCAGCAGCGCCGTGGTCAGCGCCACAGTCGGCGACGCGGAGTTGTACCTGCTCGGCCATGAAATCGTCGCGCCGCACAAACCCGGACCGGGCCACAAGGTCCGGCTCGACGGCAAAGGGCCCGACAGCCTCTCGCTGAAGGTCAGCGTCGGCGACGTCTCGCTCAGAATCGGCTGACACATGGCGACGCTCGACATCACCGACTGGACATCGCAGCTTCGTCGCGGCGTCCTCGAGCTCTGCATCCTGCAGGTGCTCCGCGAAGAGCCGAGCTACGGGTACGAGATCGTGACGACGCTGGCGGAGTTGGGACCGCTGGCGGCCAACGAGAACACGATCTATCCCCTGCTCCGCCGGCTGAAGGCCGACGGGCTGCTCGAAACGTTTCTGCGCGAGTCGCCCTCCGGGCCGCCGCGGCAGTACTACCAGCTCACGGCCGATGGGCGGCGGCGCCTGTCGGCGCTTCAGAAGGAATGGCAATCGATGTCGGGCGCGGTGGCGGAATGCCTGCGCCGGGGAGAACGGAAATGATCACTGACAAATACCTCGCCGCGCTCGAAGCGGCACTCGCCAACCTGGCGCCGACGGAACGCGAGGAAGTCGTGGCGGAGATTCGCCAGCACATCGCGGACGCCTCGGCCGCGGGCAAGCCGATCGACGAAGTGCTGCAGAAGCTCGGCCCGGTCGATGCGCTCGCGCGCGCGTATCAGCTGGAGCTGCTCGTCACGCCGCGCGCCAGCGCGCCGGCGCAGTCATCGTCCGACCGCTGGCTGAAGATCATCGGGCTGCTCGCGCTCGGGAGCCTCCCGACGTTCATCATCGTGGTCGTGCTCGGCACGATCGGCCTCACGTTCACGGTCACGGGTATCGGCCTCGTGCTCGCCGGCGCCGCCGATCAGGTCGGCGCGCTGCCCGCCTGGGTCGAGATGAACGCCGAGCCGTGGTTCGCGATCGTCGTGGGCGTGATGCTCTTCGTGCTCGGCGTGTTGTCGAGCTGGGGAACGGTCGCCTACATCCGCTTCGTCGTGCGCGCCGTCAAACGCGTCACTTCTCCAGCGGCTTGAGGGGCAGCGTGCCCGCGGTACGCGCGTCGTTGAGGAGCGTGCGCCGCAGGTAGTCGGCCTGGCCGAGATGGAAAGCGGCGTGCGACGCGAGGTGCATGAGGAAGAGCCCGGTCGCCATCTTCACACCGCCGACCGATTCGGGATATTCGCGCTCGAGGTCTGCCGGAGTGAGCGCCGGCAGGTACGTCTTCGCCGCATCGATCGCCGCCTGAAGATCGGCGACGATCTCCGCCCGAGTGCCCGCGCGGCGGCTGAACTCGTGATCGCGGTGGCGAACGTAGCCGCTCTTGCCGAGGATCGCGCCAATGAAATGCTGCACGTTGCCCGCGAGGTGCGCGCCAAGATTGCCGGCGGAATTAGCGACGCCGGGCAGCGTCTTCCAGAGCGATTGATCATCGGGGAACATCTCGACTTCACGCTGGAACGTTTCGAGTTCACGGACGAAGAGCCGGGTCAGGTCGGCGGTGAGCATAGTGGAGTGATACCATATTCGCGGTAATTGGTGCTCTGCCCCTCCTGGCTTTTTCATCAGCTCTGAGTGACAAAACATCTTCCAGCCGCCCATGTGGGGCACTGGTCAATTGGTCGCTCAGCGACAGAAACGAAGTACAGCCATGGGCAAGAAACTCTACGTGGGCAATATCCCGTTCACGACCGGCGAGGCGGAGCTCGAAACGCTCTTCGCGACAGCCGGCGCGGTGGAATCCGTGAAAGTCGTGCGCGATGGCCAGACCGGCCAGCCGCGCGGCTTCGCCTTCGTCGAGATGGTGACGGATGCGGACGCGGCCAACGCGATCGCGAAACTCCACGAACACTCGATGGGCGGCCGCTCGATTGCCGTCAACGAAGCGCGTCCGAAGCCGGCGTTCGGCGGAGGCGGCGGAGGCGGCCGCGGTAACGGCGGCGGTGGCGGCGGACGCGGCAGAGACCGCGAACCGCGCTGGTAGCGTCTACGTCTTCAAGCGGGACGTCAGGCGCAGTTCGAGGTGGCGCCGGACGTCCCGCCATTCCGCCGCGAGAATACTGAACATCACCGAATCTCGCACGGTCCCGTCGCGGCGCGCTTTGTGATGCCGAATCACGCCGTCGAGCTTGGCCCCGAGCGCGGCAATCGCCTTCTGCGATGTGAAGTTGAAGTTGTCCGTCCGAAACCCCACAACCGCGCAGCCCAACGTGTCGAACGCGTGCCCGAGTAGCAGCAGCTTGCACGCGGTATTGGCGTGCGTGCGATGCCAGGACGCGGCGTACCACGTGTAACCGATCTCGACGCGATCGATCGCGGCGTCGATGTCGTGATACCGCGTGCTGCCGATGATCGCCCCGGTCGACAGCTCGCGCACGGCCCACGGCTGCATATGGCCCTCGGCCTGCCCCGCCAGCGCGTCCTCGACATACTTCGCCGCCGTGTCGCGCGTCGGCACCGCGGTGTACCACCGCTCCCACAACTGCCCGTCGGCGACCGCGACGCCGAGCGCTTCGGCATGCGCCAGCGTCAGCGGCTCGAGGCGCACACCGTGGCCTTCCAGCGTGACCGGAGCCAGATGAATCATCTGTCTATTCTCACCCACGGCTCGGGCTACGATTAGTCCGATATGGCGACGCCTCCCCGCCGCATTCTGGTCACGGGCGACTACGGGACCGCGATCGGCGTCTACCGCAAGGGGCAGGGTGGCCCGACCATGGTCCGGGCCGCGAATAGCGGAGCGGGCGTCGTGGAGCGTCTGCTCTCGCCGGTGGCGAGTCTCGACGTTCGCTTCGCGACCGTCGCCGAGCGCGGCCCGGCGACCTCAACCGAATGGCGCCCGGCTGGAAAGACCTGGCGCGCGGAAGCGACCGACACGCTCGGCGCGATGGACGACGGCGGATTGTTCGCGTACCCCGCCGCTCCCGCCGCCTCTCCGGCCGGCGCCCCTGCGCCCTTCGACCTCGTTGCGATTGAAGACGGCGCGACCGGGTTTCGTCAGGCGCCCCCGGCGGCACTCGAGAGACTGATTTCACGGCAGTCCCCACCCGCCACGATCGTCCTGCGATCGGCCTGGCCGTTCGGCCATGGGCCACTCTGGTGGCATCTGACCGGCGGAGATGCGCAGGGACCGAGTCCGCTCACCGATCGGCTGGTGGTCATCGTGACGGCTGACGACCTTCGCAAGGCGGACATTCGCGTCAGCCGCGGCATCTCGTGGGAACGGACGACCGAGGACCTCGTGCGCGAGGTCATGGGACATCCCTCGCTCGTCGAATTGCGGCGCGCGCGAGCGCTGATCATCACGCTCGGCGTCGAGGGCGCGCTCATCATCGGGCGCGGCGCCGACGGCACCTTCTCGTCGACGCTCTGTTTCGACGCGCTCTGTCTCGAAGGCGAATGGCCAGGCGCGACCAGGGACGATCCGGCCGCCATCAACGCCGCGTTCACCGCCGCCGTCGCGGCGCGTCTCGCGTTGAGCGGAGGGATCACGGGTGAGGCGCTGCGATCGGGAGTGACCCGCGGTCTGCTTGCGATGCGCGTGATGCATCTGGTGGGTCACGGTCCCGTCGATGGCGCCGCGCCGGGCCCGCCGGCCGCCCATCTGGCCGAACTCATCGCCGCGGCCGATGTCGCGGCGCTCAACGACTGGGCCGGGCCGCTGGACGTACCGCGTCTCGGCGCATTCGGCGTCACCGAGATGCCGCCGCCCGAGAAGTACCCGCCGACGTGGCGCATCCTCGAGACCGCGGCGTACGACGCGCAGACGCGGTCGGCGCCGCCGCTCTTTGGCAAGGCGCGTCGCGTGGCGCTCTTCGGCGCCAACGAACTTCGCGATGTGCCGATCGCGCGCTTC
>SCUN01000079.1 GCA_004297655.1 Acidobacteriota bacterium
GGCCGGACGCGGCGGAGCCACCGGGCCGGCGCCGCAGACGTGGGCCGAGGCCGACCGAGCCAAACGCGAGACGCTGCTCAATCCCGACTTCGATGCGGCATCGAACGCGCGCACCGGAGGACAGGATCTGCAGCGCGCCGCCGCGGCCGGCATCACGAGCCTCCTTGCCGTACCCCCGACGGGATTGATCAAGGGCCGCAGCGCGCTCGTCAACACGATCGCGCCGGCCGACGCCGATGACGTCAGCGGCATCGGAAATTACCGGCGCGGCAGCGTCGTCGTCAAGACGCCCGTCGCGGAACACGTGTCGCTCGGCGGCCGAACGGGCGGCCCCGGCTACCCGGCCGCGCTCCTCGGCTCGATCGCGTTCGTGCGCCAGGCGTTCTCGGACGCGCAGTGGCAGAAAGACGCGCGCGTGTGGGCGGAAAAGCATGCGGACCAGCCGCGACCGAACTTCGAGCCCGCGCTCGACGCCCTCGCGCCGGCGCTGGATCGGCGGATGCCGGTGATGTTCGAGGCCGGCGAACTGCGAGAGATCCTGCGCGCGCTGGCGATGGCGAAGGAATTCAAGCTGGATCCGATCATTCTCGGCGGCATCGAAGCCGCGGCGGCGGTCCCGGATCTCAAGGCGGCCGGCGCGCGTGTCGTGCTGACGCTGAACGCCGGCGGACCGGCGGCGGGCGGCGGGCGCGGCGGCGGCGCGGCGGACACTCCGCTTCGCGTGACGCGGATGCAGCAGAACGCCACGAAGAACGCGGCTGCTCTCGAATCGGCGGGGATTCTGTACGGGTTCTCCGCCGAGGGCCTGCCGAACCCGGCGGATTTCGTTCGCGGCGTCGCCCGCGCGATCCGCGAGGGCGGCCTCACGGCCGAACAGGCCATCCGCGCGCTCACGGTCAACGCCGCGCGCATGGCCGGCGCGGCCGATCGCCTCGGCTCGATCGAAAAGGGCAAGATCGCCAACCTCGTCGTCGCCGACGGTGATCTGTTTGCCGACGGCACGCGGGTCAGGCGCGTCTTCATCGACGGCCGGCCGGTGGACGGGGTGCGCTAGCGCGATAAACTGAGCGGATGCGTTTCGTCCTGAGTGTTCTGGCGGGGTTGTGTCTCGCCATCGCGGCCCCTGCGGCGGCCCAGACGGCGCCGCTGCCGGAGACGTTGAAAGTCTTCCTCGACTGCGCCGACGGCTGCGATTTCGACTACCTCCGCCGGCAAATCGACTTCGTCGACTACGTACGCGACCGCCGCGATGCGGACGTACACGTGCTTGTGACGACGCAGGGCACGGGCACGGGCGGCCGGGAATACACGATCCAGTTCATCGGCCTCGGAGAATTCCAGGGTCACGAGCACCGGGCCCACTACGTCTCGAGCGGCAGCGACACGAGCGACGAGCGGCGCCGCGGGTTCTCGCAGATCTTCTCGCTCGGCCTGACGTCGTATCTGCTCGACACGGCCATGGCCGGGCATCTCAGGATCGAGCGGATCGGCGTGCGCTCCGCGCCGACGACCGCCTCGGCCGCCGGCGACAAATGGAACCTCTGGATCTTCCGGCTCGGCGCGAGCACGGATCTTCGCGGCGAACGCTCTGATTCCAGCCGCCAGTTCCGGGGCAACTTCTCCGCCAGCCGGACGACCGAACGCTGGAAACTCAGTTTCGTCACCGAAGGCCAGTACAACCGCAACATCTTCACGCTGAGCGACGGCAGCGAGCTCTCGTCGGAATCGCACAACTACAACATCCGCGCGGTCGCGGTGAAGAGCCTCGACCGGAACCACTGGGCGCTCGTCGGAAGGCTGTCGACCGGCGATTCCACCCAGAACAACTACGCGCGCAATTCGCGCGCGGCGGCGGGCATTGAATACAGCGTGTTTCCGTACGACCAATCCACCAGCCGGCAGCTGATCTTCCAGCTGGCGACCGGGCTGAATCGATTCGAGTACATAGAGCCCACCATCTACGACCTGCTCGAAGAGACGCGCCCGGACGCGTCGATCCAGGGCGTCTTCGCGTTTCGGCAGCCCTGGGGGTTCGCGTCGTTTTCCGTCGAGCACATCTCGTACCTGCACGATCTCTCGAAGCGCCGCACCGAGCTGGACGGCCGCCTCGACCTGCGTCTCTTCCGCGGCCTCTCGCTCAACACCAACGGCAAGCTCTCGCTCGTCCACGACCAGCTGTACCTGCGCGCCGGGTCGGCGAGCGACGAAGAGATCCTCCTGCGGCGCCAGCGCCTGCAGACGTCCTACCGCTACGAGTTTTCGGTGGGCTTCAGCTACCAGTTCGGGTCGATCTTCAACAACGTCGTCAACCCGCGCTGGGATCGTTAGCGAGCGCCCGTTCGAGCTGGCGCGCCCAGCTCGACTCCGAGTGCTCGCCGTCGGGATCTTCGAAGTAGCGCAGACGCGAGGCGTCGCCGAGGCGCATGTCGAGGATCGTGTCGCGCAGTCGGCGCGCGTCGGCGATCGCCGTGTCGCCTTCCTTCAGACCGATCGATAGCCAGATATCCGCATCGGCGCGGAGTCCGCTCGACCGCGAGAAGAGGCCGCCGAGCATGCCGGGCCGGCGGATCGCGCGCAGGATGGCCCGGCGATTCCACCACACGGATGGCGACAACACGAACAGCTTGCCGAAGAGATCCGTGTGGAGCGCCGCCGTTTGCAGCGTGACGAGTCCGCCCATGGATGATCCGCACAGCCAGGTGCCCATCCGGTCGCGACGAACCGCGTACCTGCCGCGCACGTACGGCACGACGTCACGCGCGACGAACCGCGCGTAGCCCGCGGCGCCGTAGCCGAACTCGCGGATCCGCCGCTCGCCGGTGTGGTCGATGGCGGCGATGAGCGTCGGCGCGATGGCGCCCGACGCGGTCAGCGCCGCGACGGTCTCGACCGCGCGCCACGCGTCCAGATTCTGGCCGTCGTGGATGATCAGCAGGTTGGCGGGTTCAGCCGTCGCATCCGGCGCGGAAATCGTCAGGCGCCGGCCGCACAGCACTATAGAATTCAGCACGCGAGCGGCATTCATTATGACCCGTGATTACGTGAAGTGGCACGCCCATCAGCTCCAGCGCGACATGGAGCTCGTCGTGTTCGGCGACGCCGGCGTCCCATTCATCGTGTTTCCCACGTCGATGGGCGCGTTCTTCGAATACGAAGATCGCGGCATGATCGGCGCGCTCGCCGACAAGATCGACGCCGGCGCGTTGCAGGTCTTCTGCATCTCGACGATCGACAAGGACAGCTTCTACGCCGACAACCTCCATCCGCGGCAGCGGATCGAGCGCTATCTCGCCTGGGAACGTTACCTCCTCGATGACGTGGTCCCGTTCGTCCGGCACCGGAATGGCGCGCGGACGATGGGCGTGACCGGGTGCAGCTTCGGGGCGTTTCATGCGTTCGTGATGGCGCTGCGGCATCCGGACGTCTTCACCGCCTGCGTGACGATGGGCGGCGCGTTCGACCTGAAGCGATTCCTCGACGGCTATCACGACACCGACGCGTACCTGTTGTCGCCGCCGGATTTCCTGCCGCAATTGCACGACCCGTGGTTCATCGACCGGTGCCGCGCCAACAAATGGGTGCTGGTCACCGGAGAGAACGACATCTGCCGTCGGCAGACCGAAGACGCGGCCGCCATGCTCGCGGCCAAGGACATTCCGCACAGCCTGCACGTCTGGGGCCACGGCAGCCATCATGACTGGCCGGAGTGGGTGAAGATGGCGAAGGCCTACATTCCGTGAATAATCACTCGATGAAGATTGGCGTCTTGTACGGGATGGAAGAGTCCTTCCCTCCCGCCCTGGTTGACTACATCAACCGGATGAACGTGCCGGGCGTGACGGCCGAGTCGGTGACGATCGGCGCGATCCGCATGGACGAGCCGCAACGGTACCGCGTGATCGTGGACCGGATCTCGCACGACGTGCCCTTCTATCGCGCGTTTCTCAAGAACGCCGTGCTGACCGGCGCCACGGTGATCAACAACCCGTTCTGGTGGAGCGCGGACGACAAGTTCTTCAACTACGCGCTGGCGACGCGGCTGGGCGTCGCGATTCCGCCGACCGTGATCCTGCCGCACAAGGAACATCCGGCGAACACTTCGGCGAAGTCGATGCGCAACCTCCAATACCCGCTCAACTGGGACGAGGTCTTCGCCTACGTCGGCTTCCCCGCGTTTCTCAAGCCCTTCGACGGCGGCGGATGGCGGGACGTCTATAAGGTGACGACCCCGGCAGAGTTCTTCGCCGCCTACGACAAGACGCACCAGCTCTGCATGACGCTGCAGCGCGGCGTGAACTTCCGCGAGTACTTCCGCTGCTACGTGATCGGCCAGGAACACGTGCACGTGATGCCCTACGATCCGGGCGCGCCGCAGCACGAGCGCTACGTGAAGAACCCGCCGGCATACGACCCGGCGCTGTTGTTGCGGGTGGAAGAAGACGCGCTCACGCTGTGCCGCGCGCTCGGGTACGACTTCAACACCGTGGAGTTCGCCGTGGAGAACGGCATTCCGTACGCCATCGACTTCATGAACCCGGCGCCCGACGCCGAGCGCGCGTCGGTCGGCGAGGCGAACTTCGCCTGGATCGTGAAGCATGTCGCCGAGATGGCCGTGAAAAAGGCGCTCGCCCCGGCCCGGCCGCAGACCTACCGGTGGGACGCGCTGCTGTGAAGACACCGCCCTTCACGATCGGGATCGAGGAGGAATACCAGACGATCGACCCGCGCACGTACGACCTGCGCTCGCACATTCAGACGGAGATCGTCGAAAAGGGCAACCGGCAGATGAAGGAGCGCGTGAAGGCCGAGATGCACCAATCGGTGGTCGAGGTCGGCACGGGCGTCTGTCAGAACATCAAGGAAGCCACGCTCGACCTGATGAACCTGCGGCGGCGCATGATCGCGCTCACCGAGGAGCACGGCCTGAAGCTCGTGGCCGGCGCCACGCATCCGTTCGCCGACTGGCGCTCGCAGGACATCCACCCCGACGAGCGCTACACCCAGGTCGTCGAGGACATGCAGATCGTCGCGCGCGCGAACCTGATCTTCGGCCTGCACGTGCACATCGGCATCGACGACAAGGAAACGCTGATTCAGCTCATGAATCAGATCCGGTACTTCCTGCCGCATCTGCTCGCGCTCTCGTCGAACTCGCCGTTCTGGATCGGCATGAACACCGGCCTGAAGTCCTACCGCTGCAAGGTCTTCGACCGGTTTCCGCGCACGAACATCCCGGAGCGCTTCTCGTCCTGGTCGGATTTCGAGAACTTCGTCGACCTGCTCGTCCGCACGCGGTGCATCGACAACGGCAAGAAGATCTGGTGGGACGCGCGTCCCCACCCGGTATTCGGCACGCTCGAAATCCGCGTGTGCGACATCCCGATGCGGGTCGAGGAGACCCTGGCGATCGCCGCGCTCATCCAGGCGACGGTGGCCAAGCTCTACAAACTCCATGCGAAGAACCTCAGCTGGCGCGACTACGGCCGGGCCCTGATCATGGAGAACAAGTGGCGCGCGGCCCGCTACGGCATCGACGGCGCGCTCATCGACTTCGGCACCGAAACCGAAGTCCCCACCCGGGCGCTCATGCTCGAGTACCTCGATTTCGTGGACGACGTCGTGGATGAGCTGGGGAGCCGGGAGGAGGTCAACCACATTCGCTGGATCCTCGAGCACGGCACCGGCGCCGATCGCCAGTTGCGGGCGTGGAAGGAGTCGGGGGAAGATTTGAAGGCCGTCATGAATCTGATGCTGAGCGAGACGAAAGCCGGGCTGTGACCACCGCCGAATTGATCGATCAGGAGTACGTCCAGGGCGCGAAGAACGCCGTCCGCGTGTGCCTCAACATCCAGCCGCACGAGCGAGTCACGGTCATCACCGACGAGGCGTCGCGCGCGATCGCGGCCAGCCTGATTCAGGAAATCGAAGCCGTCGGCGCGCCGATGGGCGCGTTCGTGCTCGAAGAGTGCGCCCCGCGGCCGCTCGCGCATCTCCCGGCCGACATCGCCGCCGACATGGAGCAGAGCCAGGTCAGCATCTTCTGCGCGAAGGCCCAGCCGAACGAACTCCTCTCCCGCATGGAGATGACCGATATCGTCAACCGGCGCAAGATGCGGCACGCGCACATGGTCAACATCTCGCGCGACATCATGCGGCAGGGCATGCGCGCGGACTTCCGCGCCGTGGACGAGATCAGCCGGAAAGTGATCGCGGTCGTCAGCCGCGCGGCGTCGATCCGCTGCACGACGCCGGCCGGCAGCGACTTCACGGCGACGCTCAATCCGAACTACCGCTGGATCAAGACGAGCGGCCTCATCAGCCCGGAGAAATGGGGCAACCTGCCGGGCGGCGAAGTCTTCACGACGCCCGGCGAAGTCAATGGCACGTTCGTCATCGACGGGGTCGTCGGCGACTACCTGTGCGAGAAGTACGGGAATCTCACAGCCAACCCGTTGACCGTAACGATCGCGAAGAACCGTCTGGTGAGCGCGGAGTCCTCGAATCAGGAATTGCGCGACGACTTCTGGAACTACACCCACACGGACGAGAACTCCGATCGCGTCGGTGAGTTCGCGATCGGCACCAACATCCAGTTGCAGCAGGTCATCGGGCAGATCCTCCAGGACGAGAAGTTCCCCGGCGTGCACATCGCCTTCGGCAACCCGTACGGCGCGCACACCGGCGCCGACTGGTACTCGTCCACCCACATCGACGTCGTCGGCACCCGGTTCGATATCGTGGTGGACGGCACGCCGCTCATGAAGGCCGGCCGGTTCCTGATCTAAGAGCGGATCACCTTGGAGGCATGGAGAAGTGCTGCCAGCATATCGGGCTAGATTTGCTCGGCAATTCTCCGCGCTGAGCTACAACGCGTTCCTAGCCGACCTCGGGCGGCGCGTCCGCTGCCCCATCGAATTCCGCGTGTCAGAGACGCCGTGTTTCTTCGCCGGATCGCTCATGTCGTCGCTCGCCGATGCGGCCGTGTCGATGACGCGGTCGCTCGTCGAGGACCCGGTGTATCTCGAAACCGCGAGCCAGGTGGTGCCGGCGCGATTCCGCACCGCCAATGCCGAGTCGCTGCCGACGTTCGTCCAGGTCGACTTCGGACTGGTGAAGGAGGGCAAGGCCGTCGAGGCACGACTCGTCGAACTCCAGGCCTTCCCGTCGCTGTACGGATTCCAGTTCGCGCTGAGCGAAGCCTACGCGCGCG
>SCUN01000080.1 GCA_004297655.1 Acidobacteriota bacterium
CTCGGTCGGGGTGAGCGCGCTCGCGCCCGTGACGGTGACGTCGGCGATGCGCGTCTGCGCGCCCTCCTCGATCGTGATGCGCTCGACGATGCGCGGCTCGCCGCCGGACTTGGCCGGCGGCAGCTCGGATGCCGCGGCCGTCACGACCGCCGACGCGTAGCCGCGCTGGAGATAGTCGTCACGGATGATGTTGAGGCCGCGCGCGACCTTGGAGCCGTCGAAGACGCTGTCGCTCTCGAGGCCGATCGCCGCCTCGATCGCGGTGGTCGGAATCGCGGCGTTGCCGGTGACCTCGAGACGATCGAAGCGATACCGGTCGCCGCGCGCGACGTCGATCGTGATGACCTGTCCGCCCTCGCCCTCGGCACGCGAGAACGTCGCCTTCGCTTTCCAGTAGCCCTCGCGGCGGAGCGCGGCCTCGATGCGGCGCACCGAGTCCTCGAGCAGATCTTCGTCGGCCGAGCCTTCGCGCCGCACGGGCACGAGATCCGCGAGGTTGCCCGGCACCGGATCGCCCGTCATCTTCACGGTGACCAGGCCGCCGGATTCCACGGTGATCAGCACGTCCACGCTGCGGCCGTCGGCGGCGATGACGTCGCGCGCGTGCGACGCCGTGGCTTCGTAGTAGCCGCGCGTGCGCAGCGTCTCGATCAGCGTGTCGAGGCCGGTGTCGATCTGGCGCGGCCGGTACGCGTCGCCGACCTTCACCCCCGCGCGCGACAGGACGTCGTTCACGCTCAACGGGGAATGCCCCTCCACCTTCGCGCTCCGCACGACGGCGAGCGGGCCGGCGTCCACGTTCATCACGAGCGTGGCCCGATCGGGATTGTGGGTCGGCTCGATGCCCGGGGTCGCCTTGGCGCTGCGATAGCCTTCCTCCGCGAGCACGCGCTCCACGGCGCGCGCGGCCGCGTCGACCTGCGCATTGGTCGGAAGCCCCCCAAAACGCTGCCGCAGCTCACGCTCCAGCGCGCCGCTCGACACGCCGGTATCGCCGCGGAACGCCACGCGATCGATCGCATGACGCGGCACGAGATCGAAGACGAGCTCGACGCCGCCGCTCGACGCCACGGCGCGCACCGACACATCGTCGAACCGGCCCGCGCTGTAGAGCTGGATCAGGCTGACGCGCAGCGCCGCGAGGTCGAGCGGCTGGCCGGCGCGCACGTCGAGCAGCGCCAGCAGCTCCGGTGCGTCGCTCCTTCGGCCCTCGAGATCGAGATGCACCGCCGTGACCGGACGGCCGGCGAAGCTCGCGATCGGATCGGCGCCCTGCGCGAAGGCGTTCAGCGCGCCGAGCACCAGCGCACCCGGCACCAGCAGCACGAGCAGCACCTGCTTCACCCGCGCACCCATCAGAATCGATACCTCACGCGAAAATCGAGCGCGAAGGACTGGTCTTCGTTCTTGGAGAGCACCCACGACATGCGATCGTTCTGGTCGTACTCGAGCAGGATCACCTCCGCGCGGCCCGTGTTGATCGCGCGCGAGTAGGTCACGAACACGCGATCGGAGACGCGTTTGCCGAGCGTGACGCGCGCCGTCGGGCTGAGCTGCGCCGTGTCGCTGAATCCGAGGAGCGGCGTGATCTGCACGGTGTCCACGCCAAGCGTGCGCTCCATCACGCGGCCCACCGACGTCGACAACGGGCTCGTCAGCAGCCGCGCGGCGCTCGCCTGCAGCAGATTCAGATTCGCGCGCTGGCCGGAGTCGAGCGTCCGCAGCTCGGCCTCGCGCAGGTTCTTGGGATCGGTCTCGCCGAAGAGCAGCGACACGATGTCGATCTGCGGCAGCTGCGGATCGGACGTCAGCGTCGGGGTCAGCCGGTCGGTCGTGCCCGTGATCGTCACGCTGATCCGGTAGTTCTGGCCGTAGTCGGTCTGCGCCCCGCCCTGCCCCGGCACGCGGATGCGCGTTTCCGCCTCGATGTCGAACACCGGCTGCATCGTCACCGGATTCGTGAATTCGACCGCGCCGCGCGTCAGCACGTAGCGATTGCCCTGGATGATCGCTTCCGCGCGATTGATGTCCACGCGCCCGGTCATCGTCGGGTGGTCGTAGGTGCCACGCACGGTCAGGTCGCCGCTGGCGATCACGTGCGCGAGCGAACTATCGATGCGCAGCGTCTGCGGCGCGAGAATCTGGATTTCGTACGTCAGCGGAATGCCGGTCTCGACGACGGTGCCGCTGACGCCGCCGCCGGCGGCGATCGCTTCCGCCGCCGTGAAGCCGAGGAGACCCACCTCGCTGTCGAGCTCGCGGGTCATCGTCGCGTGGAGCACGTTGACGGTCCCGGAAAGTTCCGCGGCCGACATCGTGCCGCGCAGGAAGAGATCGGTGTTGACGCGTGACTGGAAGCCCTCGGGATACCGCAGCGTCATGTTGCGGCCGATGGCGGAGAGGTTCAGCTCGTCGGGCACGTAGCCCTTGAGCCCGATCGTGCCGCCAAACGTGACTTCGCCGCCGCCGAGCTTGCCCTTGAGGCCGTCCACGCGGAGGCCGTCGGTGTCGAAGCGAACTGTGCCGTTGAGATCCTCGAACGAGTGCGGGAGCGCGAAGTGGCGGATGCGTCCCTGACTGATCGCGGCACTGCCGGAAAACTGCGGCGATCGCATATCGCCCGTGACGTCGGCGGTCACTTCCGCCGATCCGCTGCTGCGCAGATCCGGGAAGAAGGCCTGGAGCACGGCGATATTCGCGGACCCGCGCGCCTTGATGTTCACTTGCTCGTCGGTCAGCGACACATCGCCCGAGAGGTCGAGCTGCGTGTCTTCGCCGACCAGGCGCAGCCGGCCGACGTGCGCGGCGTTTTCGCCGAAGGTGATGTGGATCGGGCCGTCGTTGTGCAGCGGGTAGTCGAAGAGCGAGAGCTCGGCCTTCTCCACCGTCGCGTCGACGCTGAGATAGCGAATGTCGGCGAGCTCGCCCGAAATGCGAACGGCGCCGGTCAACGACGCCGTCGCGTACGGCGAGATCTGGGTCGCCGGATTGATGAGCCGGAGATACGGATCGATGCGCGTGTTGGTGGCGCGGAGCGTGAGGTCGGAGTCCATCTCGTCGTTCATCGCCACGCGCCCGGTGCCGGAGATGCTGAGGCGCGGGGACGCGGCTTCGAGTTGCTCGATGACGATCGTCTCCTTCACGTACCGAAGCCGCGCGGTCACCTGGCCGACGCCCTCGTCGCCGGCGTAGAGATCGGCGATGCTGCCGCGCGCCTCGTAGGTCGGGTCGAGGAAGCTGCCGGTGCCGTTCGCGGTGAACTGCAACTGCCCGTAGAACGGCGTGGTCTCGTAGCGCCAGTTGTCCACCGATTCGACCGGGATCTTCTGGCCGTCCGCGTTGAACGAATACGTCTCGCTGTGCCAGTCGGCGAAGGCGGCGCCCCGGACGATGCCGGTGCTCTTGTGCAGCTCGATGCCGTCCACGCGAACACCGGCGTACTCAAACCGCAGATCGGCGGTCGCGTAGTCGAACGACTCTTCCCACGCGCTGCCGTTGTCGATGCGGAGATTCCCGAAGCCGTCGGGGCGCTCGTATTCGCCGTAGAGGTGCAGCTCGGCGCTGCCGAGCCCGTCGACCGGCCACAAATCCATCAGGAACGCGTGGCGCAGCTCGACGAGCGGCCAGCGCACGACGTTGATGCGCGCGTCGATCTCCCGCCCGCGGTCCTTGCGCGGGTAGCCGAGCGAGAAGCGCCCGGCGGTGTCGATCCGCGAGCCCGGATAGCGGCCGTAAAACACGCCGTCGGTGATGTCGGCGTAGTTGTTCTCGATCACGGCCTTGCCGGTGCCGCGGCCCCAGTCGACGTCCCACGCGCGCATGTGCTCGCCGGCGAACGTGCCCTCGATATGGGGATTCCAGAACGCCTTCGTCATCACGCCGTCGAACGTGCCGAAACCGCCGACGTCGATCGGCGTGGACGTCGAGTTGAACGCCGCCATCAGCTCCGACAGCAGTCGATCGCTTTCCAGCCAGTCCGTGCTCGTGAGTCGAAACGGCATGCGCGAGTTGTCGCCGTATTCCGTGCGCCCATGGAACCGGAGATACGTGTGCGGCGTCGACGCCCAACTGCCTTCGGCGACCTCCATCGAGGATGGCGCCCACGTGTATTTGATGTTGCCGGCGACCTCGAACGGGCTGATGCGACGCTTCGCGTCGAACGGCTTCTCCGGATCGACGGGCTGCAGCCCCTCCGGAATCTCAGGCCCCTTCAGCGCCGCATCCGAGACGGACGACATCTCGCCGTCGCCGACCTTCGTGTCGCCGAAGTGGCCGTTGGTCCACGTCATGAAGTTGCGGCCCGTCAACCGCCCGGCCAGCCGCAGCACCGGCCACTCGAGTCCGGCGCCGAGCGCGGTCGCGTCCACGTTCTGGTACTTCACGTCCCACGTCGCGGTCGGCGGCGTCGGCGCGCCGAGCGGCGCGAGCGTGTAGACCTGCTGCGCGCGTCCACCGAAGAACTCGCTGTCGATCCGCGTGACGTCCAGACGCGTCGGCGTCCACTTCACGTCGCCGTCAATCTTGGGAAACAGATAGTGGCCGAACGACGTGAGCACGCCGAGCTGCGGGCTCGCGAATCTGCCATTCACTTCATAGCCGCCGCGGTACTTGTGGAACGTGCCGTCGAACGTGCCGTGACCGTCGAGCTCGAAATGACTGCCGTCGAAGAAGACGCGGCGCATCTCCGGCCACTGGATGTTCGACTTGATCTTGTAGATCTGCTCGGGCCAGCGCCCGAAGTCCACGTCGCCCGTCATTTCCGTCGAGGCGCCGTCGGTGTCGAGGTGAATGCGGTTGAGCAGCATGTGCCCCTGCTCGAACTTGAAGCCCGCCTGCATCGCCGCCGTCATGGGCAGATAGCTCTGGACCTTGACCGTGCCGTCTTTGAACCCCATGCGCCCGTAATACGAGCCCAGCGCCCGCACGACGACGACCGACATGTTTCGGCAGACCACGCTCCAGGGCGAGCCGTGATCGTCGTACACGAACTCGCCGTCATCAGTCACGATCTCGCGCGTCGTGGTCGTCTGAATCCAGCCGCCGCTGCGCCTGGTCTTCGGCGTGAACTTCGGAATGTTGTGCTTGTCGCCCGGCCACGTCTCGACCGTCGCGCGCCAGCCGCTCATGTGGATCCGGTCGATCACCAGCTTGCGCGAGGCGGCGGTCCACCACGGGAGACTCACGCGGATGCGCTTGGCGACGAGAAACGGCGCGGCGTCGGGCGTGAGGCCTTCGATCCGCACATCGGTGAACTCGAACTCGCCGCGGCCCACGAGCGCGCGGATGCTGCCGATGTGCATCGGCCGCTCCATGAACTTCGACGCTTCCCGCTCGGCGAGACCTTTGACGCGAGGGCCGAGATCGATCGAGAAGAACGTGACGATGAGCCCGGAAACAACGGCGAGGATCAGCGCGAGGACACGGAGACCCCATCGGCGGAAGCCGCCGCGGCGGGGCGTCGGCTTGCCCGCTGACGTTTCAGCGGCGGTGGGCGCCACCGTCTCGGGCGTCTCGGGACTCACCTTCTCAGCTTAGCGCGGCTATTCAATGACAAGGAGGACGCGGCCGGCCTCGACCGACTGCCCCTCGGCCACCGCGATGTCCTTGACCCGGCCGGCCTTCGGGGCGCCGAGTTCGTTCTCCATCTTCATGGCTTCGACGACCACCACGCCCTGCCGGAGTTCCACCTCGTCGCCGACCTTCACCAGCAGTCGCACGACGCGTCCGGGCATCGGCGCCGTGACGCGCTGCACGCCGGTCTTCGCGGCGCCGCCGGCTTCGCCGCGCTGGTACCGCCGCGCGTCGACCACCGCCGTGACATCGGCATGCGGCAACTGCACGAACCACTCGCCGCCCGGCCGGTCGGTGAGGGCCACGTCCGTGCTGCGCCCGTCTTCGAATATCAGCGACAGGCCCAGCTCGGTACGCCGCGCATCCACCGTCGTCGGCACACCATCGATGACCAGGCGGAAACGGCCGCCCGAGGCGGCGCCGGCGCGCTCGACGACGACCTTGTGCGTGCGTTCGTTGACGTCGATCTCGAACTGCACGGTTAGCTCCTGAGCCCTTCGCGGCGCGCGGTCTGCCGCCACTGGCCGGCGTCACCGCCGGAGGCTGTGCCGGATCCGCCGGTCACGGCGCGATGCGCGCGGAACCACGACATCAGCGCCACGGCCACCGTCGCCGCGCGTTCGTCGTCTGCGTCAGGCGGGGCGAACGTCTCGCCCTTGCGCGTCTTGAGCAGCTCATCGAGATACGTCGTGTCGAAACGGCCATGCTGGAAGTCCTCCTGTGCCGTCAGCCACTGGAAGAAGGGCGTCGTCGTCTTCACGCCGACGACGCGATATTCCTCGAGGACGCGGCGAAGGCGGCGGATGGCGTCGGGCCGGTTGTCGGCCCACACGACGAGCTTGGCGATCATCGAGTCATAGAACGACGGGATTTCGAAGCCGGGCGCCACGCCGCGATCGTCGCGGATGCCGTGGCCGCCCGGGACGCTGATCGCGCGCACGAGGCCGGGCGACGGCATGAAGGAACGGTCCGGATCTTCCGCATAAATACGGCACTCGATGGCGTGCGCGATCGGCGTCAGCGCCTTCCGCGGATCGATGGTGAGCTTCTCGCCCTGGGCGATGCGCAGCTGCCAGTGCACCAGGTCGATGCCCGTCACCTGCTCGGTGACCGGGTGCTCGACCTGGAGGCGAGTGTTCATCTCGAGGAAGTAGAAGCTGCCGTCGGCGTCGAGCAGGAACTCGATGGTGCCGGCGTTGGTGTAGCCGACCGATCGCGCGACGAGCGCCGCGCAGTCGGCGATCTCCTTCCGCTTCGCCTCGTCGATGGCGATCGACGGCGATTCCTCGACCACTTTCTGGTGCCGCCGCTGAATCGAGCATTCGCGTTCGACGAACGGAATCACGGTGCCGTGGTGATCGCCGAGGAGCTGGATCTCGATGTGGCGCGGCTTGATGATCCGCCGCTCGAGGTACACGGCGCTGTCGCCGAACGCCGAGCCGGCTTCCGAGCGCGCGGTGCGGATCGCGGGCAACAACTCGGCCGGCGTGTTCACCGTGCGCATGCCCTTGCCGCCGCCCCCGGCGACGGCCTTGACGACCAGCGGGTAGCCGATGCGTTTGGCTTCGGCGGTGATCTCCGCGTCGGTGGCGTTGTCGCTGAAGGGCTCTTCCGTGCCCGGCACGACCGGCACGCCGGCGCGAATCGCCGCCTGGCGCGCGGCGGTCTTGCTGCCCATGAGCGCGATCACGTCGGGCGACGGGCCGACGAACGTCAGGCCGGCATCGACGCACGCCTGGCCGAAGTCTTCGTTCTCGGCCAGGAAGCCGTAGCCCGGATGCACGAGCGTCGCGCCCGATCGCTTCGCCACG
>SCUN01000081.1 GCA_004297655.1 Acidobacteriota bacterium
GGGGCTGGCCTACGGCCCGGGCGCCGATTACATGCACATCTTCCGGATGGCGACGACCGTGGCGTTCATCGGGTACGCGGGCGCGCTGCCCTCGTTCTCGATCTGGTTCAAGCGCAGCTGGCGGACCACGATCGTCGGGATGGCCGACGGGCTCGTCTACGGGATGCTGACCGCCGGCGCCCTCGGGTGGCTCTGGCCCCGGTAAAACCGCGGTTTTGGGCCCTTTTCCCTATGAGAATTACGTCAAAACACGTTTTTTCATAGGAGAACCGTGCGAAAGTAGTACTAAGATAAGTCGTCGTTCGTTCTATTAGAGGAGTCTGACTAATGGCAAAGAAAGCCGGAAAGAAAGCCAACGCCGCGTTCATGAAGCCGATGAACATCGGCCCGAAGCTTGCTGAAGTGATCGGCTCGAACCCGATGCCGCGCACGGAAGTGACGAAGAAGCTCTGGGCGTACATCAAGAAGCACAACCTGCAGGACCCGAAGAACAAGCGCAACATCAAGGCCGATGACAAGCTCAAGGCTGTCTTCGGCGGCAAAGCTGTCGTCAACATGTTCGAGATGACGAAGCTCGTCGGCAAGCACCTCTCGTAAGACGCCCCAAGAACGGACGGACCCGCGCGCGCTGGAGAGATCGCTCTCTCCGCGCGCGCCGATTCGTCACCCCGCACGTCCCACCCATTTCCCCGGATAATCTATGCTGCGACCCTCTCTCGTTGTCGCTCTGCTGGTATTGAGTGTTGGCCCGTTGGGCGCTGGACGTTGGACGCCGGACGGTCAGCAGACGCCGTTCGCCCCGCCAGCCATCACCGAAGGCACGTTCGTCCTCAAGAGCCACACGTTCCGATCCGGTGAGTCGCTCGATAACGTGAAGTTGCACTACCGCACGCTCGGCGCGCCGAAGAAGGACGCGCAGGGCATCGTCCGCAACGCCGTGCTCGTCATGCACGGCACGGGCGGCGCCGGCTCGCAGTTTGTCGGCCGCAACTTCGCCGGCGAGCTCTTCGGCCCCGGCCAGCTGCTCGACGCGACGAAGTACTTCATCGTCCTGCCCGACGGCATCGGCCACGGCCAGTCGAGCAAACCAAGCGACGGCCTTCACGCGAAGTTCCCGCACTACGGCTACCTCGACATGGTGGATCTCCATCACGAGTTGCTCGTAAACGGCCTCGGCGTGAATCACCTGCGGCTCGTCATGGGCACGTCGATGGGCGGGATGCAGACCTGGGTCTGGGGCGAGCAGTTTCCCGACTTCATGGACGCGCTGATGCCGCTCGCCAGCGTGCCGACCGAGATCTCCGGCCGCAACCGCGTGTGGCGGCGGCTCATCATCGATGCCATCCGGAACGACCCCGGCTGGGAGAACGGCGAGTACAAAACGCAGCCGAAGAGCCTGCGCACCGTCGAGCAGATGATCTGGCTCGTCGGCAGCAATCCGGCGCTGCGCTACAAAGCCGCGCCGACGCTCGCCGACGCCGACCGCGTGATGGAACAGGCGATCGCGAATTCGCTCCGAAACGCCGACGCCAACGACATCCTCTATCAATACGAATCGTCGAAAGACTACGACCCGTGGCCCGGTCTCGAGAAGATCAAGGCGCCGCTCATCGCCGTCAACACGGCCGACGACATCGTGAATCCGCCCGAGATCGGCACGCTCGAAGAGGGCATCAAGCACGTGAAGAACGGCCGCGCCGTGATGATCCCGTTCAGCGAGAAGACCGCGGGACACGGAACACATACGCTCGCGGCCGTCTGGAAGAACTACCTTGAAGAGCTCCTGAAAGCGAGCGAGAAGTGAAATTGATAATTGCGGGATTGATAAGTGTGGGATTGGGGATTGCGGGATTGGGAATTGAGGAAACGGGAACGTTGGACGTTGGACGACGGACGACGGACGGCCAGGCGATCTCGCAGACAGAACGCGCGGTGGCGCAGTACCTCGACGCGCACGACGCCGAGGGCATCGCGCTCCTCGAGCGTGTCGTCAACATCAACAGCGGCACGGGGAACCACGACGGCGTGAGGGAAGTCGGCCGCGTGTTTCAGGCCGAGTTCGACGCGCTCGGATTCAGGACGACCTGGGTTGACGGCGCGGCGTTCAACCGCGCCGGCCATCTCGTGGCGGCGCATCAGGGCCCCGGGCCCAAGGTCCTGCTCATCGGCCACCTTGACACGGTCTTCGAGAAGAACAGCCCGTTCCAGAAGTTCGTTCGCACCGGTGACACGGCCAAAGGGCCGGGCGTCATCGACATGAAAGGCGGCGACGTCGTCATCATCCAGGCGCTGAAAGCGCTGAAGTCCGCCGGTGCCCTCGATGCCATGAACATCGTCGTCGTCATGACGGGCGATGAAGAAGACGGCGGGCGTCCGTTGAGTGTGTCGAGGAAAGCATTGGTCGATGCCGCGAAGGGCGCCGAGTACGCGATCGGATTCGAGAACGGCGACAGCAACATCGCGCACGCGGTGACCGCGCGCCGCGGCATCCAGAATTGGGAACTGCGCGTAAAAGCGAAGACCGGCCACTCGTCGCAGGTCTTCACCGCCGACGCCGGAAACGGCGCGATCTTCGAAGCCGCGAAGATCCTCACGGCGTTTCGCGAGAAGCTCGGCAACGAGCCGCACCTGACGTTCAATCCCGGCGTGTTTGCCGGCGGCACCACGGCGGAACTCGACAGCGCGACGGCCACCGCCAAAGCCTTCGGCAAGACGAACGTCATCTCGGCCGAGGCCGTCGTCACGGGCGACATGCGGGCGTTGACGATGGAGCAGTTTGCAAAGACGCGGAGCGCGATGGAGGCGATCGTGAAATCCATGGCGTCGGCCACGGCGACCGCGACGATCACGTTCGGCGAAGGGTACCCGACACTTCCGCCCACGCCCGGCAACGACGCGCTGCTCGCGGTCTACAACAAGGCGAGCGAGGACCTCGGTCTCGGCACCGTCACCGCCGTGAGCCCCGACCGCGCCGGCGCGGCGGATGTGTCGTTCATCTCGACCGAAGTGAAGAGCGCGATCGACGCCGTCGGCATGAAGGGCGGCGACGACCACTCGCCGAACGAGTGGGCGGACCTCAAGTCCCTGTCGATTCAGGCGAAGCGCGCGGCCGTGACGCTGCTACGTCTCTCCTTGAGGAAGTAGCCGGCGGGCTTCAGCCCGCCGGCGGGCCGCAGGGCTGAAGCCCTGCGGCTACAGCCGAATGGTGGTCAAATAGAGCCATGGCAGTCGTTCGCACGTTCATCAACGACGCTGAAGCCGAAATCGCGGCGTCGGCGATCGAGGCGGCGGGTATCGAAGTGACGATCCATCGCGATGCCGCCGGCGGCATGCAGCCGTCGCTCGACATGTACGGCATCCAGTTGATCGTTCCCGACGCGGACCTCGAAGCCGCGACGGAAGTGCTCAACACGATTGCGGAGATTCCGGCCGACGAACCGGCGCTCGGGGAATGAACCTTTACGATTTCGAGGCCGTCACGATCGACGGCGGCACGAAGAAGCTCTCGGACTACCGCGGCAAGACCGTGCTCATCGTCAATGTCGCGAGCGCGTGCGGCTACACGCCGCAATACGCGGGTCTCGAAGCGCTCTATCGCAAACACAAAGACTCCGGCTTCGTCGTGCTCGGTTTTCCCTGCAACCAGTTCGGCGCACAGGAACCAGGCACGGAAGCGGAAATCGCGCAATTCTGCAAGACGAACTACGACGTCACGTTTCCGCTCTTCGCCAAAGTCGACGTCAACGGCGACAACGCCCACCCGCTCTTCACCTGGCTGAAATCGCAGAAGAAGGGCATCTTCGGCACTGCGGCGATCAAGTGGAACTTCTCCAAGTTCCTCGTTGACGCTAACGGCGACGTCGTCAAGCGCTACGGCTCCGGCGACACGCCGGAGGCGATTGAAAAGGACCTGAATCTGGTTAGCTGACTATCTGGATATCTGGCTACTGGAATCTGCCTATCGCCGCGAATCGTCAATTCGCAGATAGCCTCTTGGCGGCCGAGTTCGAAACCACTCGGCCCTACGTCATATCACCTGTGCACCCGTGCACCCGATCACCTGTGCCGTGCGACGTAATCTAGCGCGAATGCCTTGAGACTCGGTGAGGCGAGGCCGATCATGACCGCCTCGGAATACGCGCGGTCTTCGGGCCAGGCGTCGACGAGCATGCGCTTGATCATGAGGACCGCCGCCGCGCGGCTGCCGCTGGCGTCGTAGATGAACACCGGGGAGTTCCCCCCGTCGCGCAGGGCGGCGAGCGCCGCCGAGGCGGCGCCGTCGCTCGGCGATTGCGCCGACATCGGAATGTGCACGAACCGCAGGCCCGCGGCGCGCGCGGCCTGATCCATTTCCGCCGTCACGGCGCCGGCTTCGCCGTCTTCGCGCAGGCTGACGATCGTCCGGTAGCCGCGCCGCGCCAGTTCGGCCGCGGCGGAGGGTTCCGTGCTGCCGCCGCACGCGATCGAACCGTCGACGCGCGTGAAGTTGCGGACGCCAGGGACATTCTCCTTCTGGCCGTCCAGACTCATGGCGCCGCAGGCGCCGACGAGGACGATCGCGAAGAGACTAGCGGAATGACGCAGGCGGAACTTCATGATGGCGCTCCACAAGCACCGTGATCGGCGCTTTGAGACGGACGGTGACCGACGAACCCGAGGTCAAAACCACTTCCGCGCGATCGCCCGCGGCGACCGCCGCGGCCCCACCTGCGGCGCCTGCCGCGCCGCCGAGGACCGCACCCTTCTTTCCGCCGATCA
>SCUN01000082.1 GCA_004297655.1 Acidobacteriota bacterium
GGAAGGGCAGCGTCGCCAACGACACGATGCATGCGCTGCGCGCGTTCATGGCGCCGACGGCGCGCACGCGCGCGGATCGCGCGCGCGCATTCCGTTCCCGCCGGCTGGCGCCAGCCAAAGCGGAGGGTCGCTGGACGCTCGCGGCGCAGGCGGATCCGAAGAAGACGGGCGAGACCGAATGGTCGGCCGCGACCGCCCGGCAACTGCTCGCGCGATTCGGCATCGTCACCCGCGAGAGCGTGCGCGCGGAGGAGATCGCCGGCGGATTCGCGACGGTGTATCCGGTTTTCAAGGCGATGGAAGAGGCCGGCAGGTTGCGCCGCGGCTACTTCATCTCGGGACTCGGCGCGACGCAGTTTGCAGCGCCGGCGGCGGTCGATACGTTGCGCGCCGAGCGTGATGTCGCCGATGCGCCGGCCAGCGTCGCCGTCCTGGCGGCCACCGACCCCGCCAATCCGTACGGCGCCGCCGTCGATTGGCCGGTGGCGGGCGCGATGCGCGCCGGCGGCGCGCTGGTCTGGCTCGTCGACGGCGCGTTCGCCGCGTATCTTTCGCGCGGAGGGCGCGCCCTCGTCACGGCGCTGCCCGCCGAGGAGCCGGGCCGCTCGCGCGTCGGGCGGGCGCTCGCCGCGAGCCTCGCCGAGCGGGCCAAGCGGCCCGAAGGGCTGCTCGTCGCCGAAATCAACGGACGGTCGGCGGCCGACGACCCGCTGGCGGTGTATCTTGACGCCGCCGGACTGGTCCATGGTTCGGGAGGGTTCCATGATCCACACCGCGCCTGAGCTCGATTCGATCGTTCGCGCCGCCGTCGTCACGGTCGACGGCCTGACGGTGCGCTCGCCCGAACCGAATCTGGACGCGCCGCTCGCCGACGCCGTTTCCGCGATTCGCGGATGGGCCGGCGCGCCCGCCATGACCGACCTCGTGCGGAGCATGTATAAGAAGGTGGGGATCGATCCCACGAAGACGCGCCCGTCCTCCGAGGCGCTGTTTCGCCGCATCCGTCGGGGCGATCCGTTCCCGCGCGTCAACGGGGTCGTGGACGTCATCAATTGGACGTCGGTCGAAACGCAGTTGCCGTTCGGCGTGTACGACCTGGACACGATCCAGGGCGACGTCACGCTTCGGCTCGGCCGTGAGGGCGAAGAATACGCCGGTATTCGCAAAGACACCGTGCACGTCGCCGGTCGGCTCGCGCTCGTCGACCAGGCGGGACCGTTCGGCAATCCAACATCGGACTCGGCCCGGACCATGGTGACCACAGCAGCGACGCGGGTGCTGGTCGTGGTTTTCGCGCCGGCCTCGGAAGCCAGGGCCGGCGAGCGCGCTGCGGAGCTGACCAGGACTCGACTTTGCGCGTACGTAGCCGGCGGGCTTTAGCCCGCCGGCCGACCGCGGGGCTGAAGCCCCGCGGCTACGTCAGATGGGCAAGCTAGAATAACCAGATGTCTGTCGGCGTGGTGATTGTCGCGGGGGGAAGGGGCGCGCGTCTGGGCGCCGATCTGCCCAAGCAGTTGCTCGACCTCGGCGGCCGATCGATGCTGCAGCGCGCGGTCGACGCCTTCGATGCCCACCCGCGCGTCCACGAATTCGTCGTGGTGCTGCCCGAAGATCTGGTGGCCCGCGGCCGCGAGTTGATTGGCGGCGCGGCGGGCCCTTGGCGGTTTGCGGCCGGCGGCGCCCGCCGCCAGGACTCCGTGCAGAACGGCCTCCAGGCGTTGTCATCGAAAGTCGACGTCGTGCTCGTCCACGATGCGGCGCGGCCCTTCGTCAGCGCCGCGCTGATCGATCGCGTGATCGATGCGGCGGCCAAAGATGGCGCCGCCGTGCCCGCGGTGCGAGCGGTCGATACGGTGAAGCACGTTGAGACGAGTTCGATGACGGTCAAGGCGACGTTGCCACGCGATGCGGTGTGGCTCGCGCAGACGCCGCAGGGATTTCAGCGCGTGGTGCTGGACCGTGCGTACGTGAAGAACGCGGGCGCGGACGTGACCGACGAGAGCATGCTGGCCGAGCGCGCCGGAGTGCCCGTCACGGTCGTGCCTGGCGATCCCGACAACATCAAGATCACGACGCCCGAGGATCTGGCGCGCGCCCGCGGCATTTTCGGGACGCCGCGGGTCGGCGGCGGATACGACCTGCATCGGATGGTGACTGGGCGCCCGCTGGTGCTCGCGGGTGTGACGTTGCCGTTCGACAAGGGACCGGAGGGACACTCGGACGGCGACGTGCTGTGTCACGCGCTGACCGACGCGCTCCTCGGCGCCGCGGCGTCGGGCGACATCGGCCGGCATTTCTCCAATACCGACCCGAAGTGGAAGAACGCGCCGGGTCTCGACCTCCTCGGTCGCGCGGTCGCGATCGTGCGCGCGGCCGGATTCGCGCCGGCGAGCGCCGACGTCACCGTGATTCTCGAACAGCCGAAACTGGCGCCGCATGTGGAGGCGATGCGCAAGAACGTCGCGGCCGTGCTCGGACTCCCGATCGGGGCGG
>SCUN01000083.1 GCA_004297655.1 Acidobacteriota bacterium
CGATATCGGGCAGCACAAACGCGGTAGCCGCGCCGCCCTGCTCGCTCTCTCGAATCTCGAATCCGTCGTAGCCGACCGGATCGAGCCACACGCCCTCGAGGCTCTGGATCACTGAGCGCGGCGGCCGCTCGCGCTCGATGGCGAGAAACGCCTGCTCGAGCGGCTCCCGTGGTCCTTCGAACTCGATCGTGACGCCATGCGGGCCGTTGTTCACCCAGCCGTCGAGGGCATGCCGCTCGGCCAGCCGGTACACGAAGGGCCGGAAGCCCACGCCCTGAACGGCGCCACGGACGACCAGCCGAAGACGTTCACGCACGGAGCGCCGTGACCTGGGCCGCGAGCCACGTGCACCAGTCGTCCAGACCAGCGCCGGTGGTGCACGAGACTTGAAACACGCGCAGCGCCGGGTTGATGGTCCGCGCGTTGCCGACGAGCGTATCCACGTCGCAGGGCACGTACGGCAGCAGGTCGATTTTGTTGACGACGAGCACCGACGCGTTGCGGAACATGGCGGGGTATTTGAGCGGCTTGTCGTCGCCTTCCGTCGTGCTGAGCAGCACGACCTTCATCGCCTCGCCGAGGTCGTAGTTCGCCGGGCAGACCAGGTTCCCGACGTTCTCGATCACGAGAAGGTCCGTGGCCGCCAGGTCCAGACGGGCGAGCGCATCCTGCACGAGCTTCGCTTCGAGATGGCAGCCGCCGTTGGTCACGATCTGCACGACCGGCGCGCCGTACCGCGCCACGCGCTGGGCGTCGAGATCCGTCTGGACGTCGCCTTCCACCACCGAGATGCGCAGGCGGCCATCCAATCGCTGGATCGTGTGTTCCAGTAGCGACGTCTTGCCGGCGCCGGGCGAACTGACGACGTTGATGGCGAACAGCCGCGCCTCGGCCAACCGGCGTCGATTCTCCGCCGCGAAGGCGTCGTTCTTCTCAAGGACCTTTCGTTCGATCGTCACCACGCTCATGGCGTCCCTCCGCCGGCCGGATCGTCGTCAAGTTCGACCGACACGACCTGCAGGTCGTGGCCCGGCACGCGATCGACGACGAGCACCGCTGATGCATACGGCGTGCCGACGACCGCGACGCCGAAACAGAATTCGAGAGACTCCACGAGCACGCCGGCCGTCTCGCCGACGCGGAGGCGCACTTCCCGCACGCCGGCAGCTCGGCCGGCCGGGACGTTGGCGCGGATGATGTCGACGATGCTTTGCGCGAGGCCGAGTTCATGCATACGCGGGCGCGTCCGAATTCACGCGCCCGCGCACGAGCGCGGCGACCTCCGGCAGTGCGGCAGCCACCTCCGGCGAGAGCGTGGTCACCATGGATTTGATCTCGGCAATCGACACGGTGATCAGCGTGATCGCCGGCATCGGGCCCAGGAGCGCGGCCGACTCAACCAGGTCGCGAAGGCCGATGTCGTGCGCCGTCAGCGATCGCGGAAAGTCAGATGCATACCGCGGGCGAAGGACGGCCACGGTCCCGGCCGGCTGGCCGTCCATCGTCGCGTCAATCATGACGATGGGGCTGAAGTCCTGGAGGTACTCGAGCAGATGGAACCCGCCGGTGCCGCCGTCGACGATCGTGACGTTGCCGAGCCCATCCTCGCGCTGCAGCTGCTCCACTGCGCGCACGCCGACGCCCTCGTCACCCATGAGGAGGTTGCCGATCCCGAGGACCAGCGTGCCCCGATTCACTTGCGCTCCACGAACCGAACGCCGGTGACGATCGACGAGATCTCGCCGCGGCTTTCCGTCATGTCATGGAAGATCGAGAGATAGACATGGATGATCGTGAACAGCACGAACACCCACACGAACGCGTGGTGCCAGAGGCGCACGATCGCATCGCCGCCAAAGAGCGGCGTCACCCATCCGAACAGATGCGGTAGCCACCACCCGCTCATGGGCTCGTAGAGCGCGAGGCCGGTGAAGATCTGGAAGATCGTCGCCAGGAAGATCACGAAGTAGCTGAGCGCCGCGAGGCCGTTGTGGCCAACGTAGTCGATCGGCTTCTTCTGGATCTGCAGGATGTCGACCCACAGCACCATCCGCGCTTCGCGCAGCTGCCGCCGGAACGCGGCGAGGCTGTTCGGCACGAACGCGGTCCAGCGGGCGTACTCGTTGCCCTTGAACATCCAGTAGACGCGGACCATGAACGCGAACGTCATCAGGAACGCGGCCGTGAAGTGGAGGAAGCGCACCCAGCCGAACCAGTAGCTGGCCGAGGCTTCGCGCGCCGAGATGAACGCCGGCGGATTGCCGATCACGAGCCCGGTGGCGACGAGCAT
This sequence comes from Acidobacteriota bacterium, assembly GCA_004297655.1. Classification (GTDB taxonomy): domain Bacteria; phylum Acidobacteriota; class Vicinamibacteria; order Vicinamibacterales; family SCN-69-37; genus SCUN01. The sequence goes on from SCUN01000083.1 coordinate 2,291, forward strand.
CAGGACGCACGTGGCGTTGATCCAGTGGTACATCCGCACCGGCGCCTGCCAGACGTAGACGCGTTCGTAGGTCGTGGTCGCAGCCATGGCAGCCCCCTCAGAACGTGTCGAGCCGATGGACCGTCGTGCCGTGTTCGCTGTGCAGGTGGACGGCGCAGGCGATGCACGGATCGAACGAGTGGATGGTCCGCAGGACCTCGACCGGCTGGTCGACGTTAGCCACCGGTGTGCCGATGAGCGACGACTCGTAGGCGGACATCTGCCCGCGATCGTCGCGCGGCGACGCGTTCCAGGTGCTCGGCACCACGAGCTGGTAGTTGTCGATCTTCCGGTCGCGGATCACGATCCAGTGCGCGAGCGCGCCGCGCGGCGCCTCGCTCATGCCCACGCCCTTGGCCTCGACCGGCCAGGTGGACGGATCCCACCGGGTCGTATCGGCCGTCCGGGTGTCGCCCGACTTGATGTTGGTGAGCAGCTGATTGAAGAACTCGTGCGACCAACCGGCGATCAGCTTGGTCTCGAGCCCGCGCGCGGCGGTCCGGCCGAGCGTGGAGAACAGGGCGCCGACCGGCACGTCGAGCTGCTTCAGCGCGCCGCCGACCAGTTCCTTGACCTCGGCGCTGCCCGACGCGTACGCGATGAGCACGCGCGCCAGCGGACCGACCTCCATCGGATGGCCCTTCCACCGCGGCGTCTTCAGCCAGGAGTACTTCTGCTCGACTTCGAGGTGCTCGTACGGCGGCTTGGGACCGGTGTAGTGAAGTTTCGTCTCGCCGTCCCACGGATGCTTGCCGACGGCGTTGCCTTCCGCGTAGTCGTACCAGGAGTGGGTCACGTACTCCTGCACCTGCATCGGGTCCTTGCCGTCGACCGGCAGCACTTCGTTCAGATTGCGGTTGAGAATGATGCCGCGCGGGAACTTGAACTTGGACGGATCGCCGTACCCGGCGACGGGCAGGTCGCCGTACGCGAGGTAGTTCGTCAGCCCGCCGCCGATCGCGCCCCAGTCTTTGTAGAACGACGCGATCGCCATCAGATCGGGGATGTAGACCTGCTCGACGAATTCCTGCGCCCGCTTGAAGAGCTCGCCCACGTGCGACAGCCGCTCGGCGTTGATCGCGTTGACTTCATTGATATTGAGCGAGCACGGCACGCCGCCCACGAGGTAGTTCGGGTGCGGGTTCTTGCCGCCGAAGATCGTGTGCACTTTCACGATCTCCTTCTGCCATTCGAGCGCCTCGAGATAATGCGCCACGCCCATCAAGTTGGCTTCGGGCGGGAGCTTGAACGCCGAGTGCCCCCAGTACCCGTTGGCGAAGATGCCCAACTGGCCGCTCTCGACGAACGTCTTGATGCGCTTCTGGATGTCCGCGAAATAGCCCGGGGAGCTCTTCGGCCAGCTCGAGATGCTCTGCGCCAGCGCCGACGTCTGCTTGGGATCGGCCTTCAGCGCGCTCACGATGTCGACCCAGTCGAGCGCGTGCAGATGGTAGAAGTGCACGACGTGGTCCTGCAGATACTGCGCGCAGAACATCAGGTTGCGGATGAGTTCGGCGTTGGCCGGCACCTGGATGCCGAGCGCATCCTCCACGGTACGAACCGAGGCCAGCGCATGCACCGTGGTGCACACGCCGCACGCGCGCTCCGTGAACGCCCACGCGTCGCGCGGATCGCGGCCCTTCAGAATGAGCTCGAAGCCCCGCACCATGGTGCCGGAGCTGTACGCGTCGACGACCTTGCCATCCTTCACTTCGACTTCGATGCGGAGATGGCCTTCGATCCTCGTGATTGGATCAATAACGATGCGGTTCGCCATGGCGCTCCTACTTCTCCAGCTTTTCGTTGATGATCTCTCGCTTGCGGACCGACGTCAGCACCGCGTGCCCCACCAGGCCCGCCGTGGCGACCACGGCGGCGGCCACGCCGATCTTGTCGGCCGTCGCTTCGATGCCGAAGCCGGGGAAGTTGGTGAGGTGGTTATAGAACGGGCCGTTGTCCCAGAAGTTCTCTTCGCTGCAGCCGATGCAGCCATGTCCGGACTGGATGGGATAGCTGACGCCGTTGTTCCACTTGGTCACCGAGCAGGCGTTGTAGGTCACCGGCCCGCGGCAGCCCATCTTGTACAGGCAGTACCCCCGCCGCGCGTTGTCGTCGTCCCACGATTCCACGAAGAGACCGGCGTCGTAGCTCGGCCGGCGATAGCAGGTGTCGTGGACGCGTCGCGAGTAGAACGCCATCGGCCGGCCCACGCGATCGAGTTGGGGAATCGTGTCGAAGGTCAGCAGATGCACGATCGTCGCGGCCATGACTTCGCCAATGGGCGGACAGCCGGGCACCTTGATGATCGGCTTGTCGGTGATGATCTTGTGCACGGGCGTCGCGCCCGTCGGGTTCGGGCGCGCCGCCTGGATGCACCCGTTCGACGCACAACTCCCCCACGCCACGATGGCCTTCGCGCCGGCCGCCGCCTCTTTCACCGTGTCGAGCGCGGTGCGGCCGTTGATGCAGCAGTAGACGCCGTCGGCCTCGGTCGGAATCGAGCCCTCGACGAGCATGAGGTACTTCCCCGCCTGGTTCTTGACGACATCCTTCCATGACTTCTCGCATGCGGCGCCGGACGCCGCTTGCAGCGTCTGCGTGTAGTCGAGCGAGATCTTGTCGAGAATGATGTCGGACACGATCGGGTGCGACGAGCGAATGAACGACTCACTGCAGCAGGTGCACTCCTGGAAGTGGAACCAGATAACGGGAATGCGCGGCTTGGTTTCCAGGGCGTGGACGATCTGGCCTACCTGGGAGGCCTCGATGCCGGCCGCCGCGGCCAGCCATGCGCAGAACTGAAGGAACTCGCGGCGGGAATGGCCGAGCAGTTGGGCCTGTTCCCAGATCGTCAAGCGCTTGCCCATGGGAAACCTCCGCTGAACCGGAATTGCCGATATGTCGCCGGTTGGGGCAATGCATAAGCCGAGCCATTGAGCACACAGAGCGCAACTCGGCGCCGAGCGTGTTGAGGAATCAGCGATCGGTCGGAGAATTCCCGCGTCCTGATGCGGAAGTTTCCGCGGGCGCCCAGCGTTTATCGAACCCGCCAACGTGCCAGATGGCCACGGACGCGGCCCAGCAAATCAGGAACAGCGCAACCACCCCGTAACCCATCACCTGGGAGTTCCAGCCGGCCACGCCCACCCACCAGCCCGTCCGAGCCGAGGCGAGCGACAGCAACTCCACGGTGCCGATGAACAGCGCGACCGCGGCCGAGAGCCCGGTGATGGTCAGGTTGTAGAAGACCTTGCGCAGGGGGTGCGCGAACGCCCAGCCGTAGACGCCGCACATCAGCACGGCGTCCACCGTGTCCATCAGCGACATGCCTGCGGCGAAGACCACCGGCAGACTGAGCACCGCCCAGATCGGCATCGACTGCGAGGTCGCCACGGCCGCCGTGGTGAGGAGCCCGATTTCGGTGGCCGTGTCGAACCCGAGCCCGAACAGGAATCCAACCGGATACATGTGCCACGGGCGCGAGACGAGCCGGAAAACGCCGCCGAACCACCGCGTGAGCACGCCCTTCTGGAGGAGCCGCGCCTCGATCGACGCGGCGTCGCCGCGCGCCATTCGCGCCTCGCGGAAGGCGCGCGCGATATCGATCATCACGACGACGTTCATCAAGCCGATGAGGTAGAGGAACGCGCCCGACACCGCCGTGCCGATCAGGCCCCCGACGGCTCTCAGGTGCGGCATCTCGGTGGTCATGGTCTGCGTCGCGACGGCGATCGCCAGCGTCATCAGGAAGACGACGGTGCTGTGACCGAGGGAGAAGAAGAAGCCGACGCCGAACGGCTGGCGATCCGGCGCGGCGAGCTTCCGGGTGGTGTTGTCGATCGCCGCGATGTGATCGGCGTCGAAGGCGTGACGGAGGCCGAACGCGTAGGCGAGGCCGGCCAGGCCCGCGAGCGCGGGCGCGCCATGCGTCGCGCCCCACCAGACTCCGCCCCACCCTGCCAGATGCAAGGCCGCAATCGCGGCGCCAAAGGCGCCGAGCTGCCGGCGGTCGGTCGGACGCACGCGTCCCTCCAGTCGTGCTACTTCAAGCCGTCCATCAACTGATCGAGGACCGCCTTCGGCGGCCGCACCTGCTCGGTGGTCAGAAACGCGAGCGGCGTGTCCACCATGTTGAGCGAGGTCGTGAAGTCTTCCTTGTCCGGCTCGATGTAGAAGACGCCGGTGGCGAATTCGCCGCGGCGCGCCGTGTCGTGCAGGAGGTGAATCGCCGCCATCTTGTCCGACGGGTTGTAGTCTTCCGCAATCTTCCGGAGGTAGAGGTGCGAGCCGTCGTGCATCTTGACGTTGGTCGTCGAGCCGGCCTCGTACTCCACGTTGATGTCTTCGAAGTACGGCACGAACGTCACCTCACCGAGGACCTCGTCGTGGTCCTTCACGTAGGCGTAGCTCTTGGTCGAGCCTTCGTGGTCGTTGAAGGTCACGCACGGCGAGATGACGTCGATCAGGCACGTGCCCTTGTGCGCAATCGCCGCCTTGAGGATCGACAGCAACTGCTTCTTGTCACCCGAGAACGACCGCGCCACGAACGACGCGCCGAGTTCGATCGCCAGCGCGCACAGATCGAGCGGCGGGAGTTCGTTGACGACGCCGTTCTTGGCCTTCGAGCCCTGGTCGGCCGTCGGCGAGAACTGGCCCTTCGTGAGGCCGTAGCAGCCGTTGTCCTCCACGATGTAGATGATCGGGAGGTTGCGGCGCATGAGGTGCATGAACTGGCCGGCGCCGATCGCGCCGGTGTCGCCGTCGCCGCTGACGCCGATCGCCATCATCGAGGCGTTGGCAAGCATCGCGCCGGTCGCGACCGACGGCATGCGGCCGTGGACGGAGTTGAACCCGTGCGCCTGGTTGAGGAAGTACGCCGGGCTCTTGCTCGAGCAGCCGATGCCGCTCAATTTCAGGACCTTCTTGGCGTCGATGCCCATCTCGTAGAACGCGTCGATGATGCGTTCCGTGATGGCGTTATGGCCGCATCCCGCGCAGAGCGTCGTCTTGCTCCCGCGATAGGACGCGAGATCGAGGCCGAGGCGGTTGACCTTCTTGGCTGGAGTTGACGGAGCGTCGCTCATTATTTCCCTTCCTTCGCCAGAATCCCGTCGGTGATCGACCGGGCGTCGATCGGCAGACCGTTGTAGTGCAACACGCTCGAGAGCTTCGTGATGAGCGACGCGTCGAGGTCCATTTTCATCAGGCCGAGCATCTGCGCGTCGCGGTTCTGTTCCACCACGTACACGCGTTCGTGACGGCGGATGAAGTCGTCAAGATCGGCCGTGAACGGATAGGCGCGGAGCCGCAGATAGGACGTCTCGATGCCGTGCTGTTCGCGCAGCTGATCGCGCGACTCTTCGGTCGCGAAACTCGACGAGCCGTAGGCGACGATCCCGATCTTGGCGCCGTTCCTGAGATTGACCACCGGCGCAGGCACCATCGACTTCGCCGTCACGAACTTGCGCGCGAGGCGATCGAGGTTGTTCTGGTAATCGTCCGGCCGCTCGGAGTACACGGCCATCGCGTTGTGGCCGGAGCCGCGGGTGAAGAAGCTCGGCGCTTTCGTGTCTGGCAGCGATCGCCACGGCACAGCGTCGCCGTCGACGTCCTTGTACCGGCCCCAGCTGGCGCCGAGCTCGCGGACTTTCGCTTCGTCGAGCACCTTGCCGCGATCGATCGGCTTGTCGGGGTAGGTGAACGTCGGCGACATCCAGGTGTTCATGCCCAGGTCGAGATCGCTCATCACGTAGACGAGCGTCTGCAGGCGTTCCGAGAGATCGAACGAGTCGATCGCCATGGAGAAGCACTCCTCCACCGAGCCCGGCAGGAGCAGCGGATGACGGGTGTCGCCGTGCGAGTTGAGCGCCGCAAACAGGATGTCGCCCTGCGCGGTGCGGGTCGGCAGGCCGGTGGACGGGCCCACGCGCTGCACGTTGAAGATCACGCCCGGGATCTCGGCGTAGTACGACAGGCCGGCGAATTCCGACATCAGCGAGATGCCGGGACCCGAGGTCGACGTCATCGCGCGAGCGCCCGCCCAGCCGGCGCCGAGCACCATGCCGATCGCGGCGATTTCATCTTCGGCCTGCACGACGGCGAACGTCGCCTTGCCGGTCTGCTTGTCCATGCGGTATTTCCGCAGGTAGCCGATGAGCGACTCGGGCAGCGACGACGAGGGCGTGATCGGATACCACGCCACGACCGTCGCGCCGCCGAACATGCAGCCCATGGCCGCCGCCGCGTTGCCTTCGACGAGGATCTGACCGGCGGTCTTGTTCAGCCGTTCGATCTTGTAGGCGTCGGTCGCTTCGAAGTTCTCCGATGCGTACTTGAAGCCGGCCTTGAGCGCGTTGCCGTTGAGCTCCATGGCCTTCGGCTTCTTGCCGAGCTGCTTGCCCAGCGCCTTTTCCATTTCGGCGAGGTCGATCGACAGCAACCGGGCGAGCACGCCGTCGTAGATCATGTTCTTCACGAGGCGCCGCAGCTTCGCGTCCGGGCAGACCTCGGCGACGATCTTGTCGAACGGCACCGGGTAGAACTTGAGGTCGTCGCGCAGCGCGTTGAGCTTCAGCGGCTCGTCGTAGACGACCGTGCGGCCCGGCTCGAGCGAGAGGACGTCTTCCTTCGCCGTCTCCGGGTTCATCGCGACGAGCAGATCGATCTCCTTCTTTCGCGCGATGTATCCGCGGTGATTCGCGCGGATCGTGAACCACGTCGGCAGGCCGGCGATGTTCGACGGGAACAGGTTCTTGCCCGAGACGGGCACGCCCATCTGGAAGATCGATCGCAACAGCACGAGGTTGGCGGTCTGACTGCCCGACCCGTTGACGGTGGCGACTTGGATAGTGAAGTCGTTGACGACGCTCATTTCTTCAAGCTTTCCTGAATGGCCTTCCCGATGTCCGACGGGCTCTTCACCACGCGCACGCCCGCATCCGTGAGCGCCTTCATCTTGTCGGCGGCCGTGCCCTGGCCCCCGGAGATGATCGCGCCCGCGTGTCCCATACGACGTCCCGGCGGCGCGGTCTGACCCGCGATGAAGCTGACCACCGGTTTCTTGAAGTTCGCCTTGATCCAGGCGGCCGCTTCCTCTTCCGCGCTGCCGCCGATCTCGCCAATCATCACGACCGCCTCGGTCTCCGGGTCGCCCGCGAAGAGCGACAGCGCATCAATAAAGGATGTGCCGATGAAGGGGTCGCCGCCGATGCCGATGCAGGTCGTCTGCCCGAGGCCGTTGCCCGTGAGCTGGTGGATCGCCTCGTAGGTCAGCGTGCCGCTCTTCGACACGATGCCGACGCGACCCGGTTTGCAGATGTGGCCCGGGATGATGCCGGCCTTGGCCTGCCCCGCCGTAATCAGGCCCGGGCAGTTCGGCCCGATCAGCCGGGTCTTCTTCCCCTTGAGGAAGGTCATCGCCTTCATCATGTCGATGACCGGAATGCCTTCGGTGATGCACACGGCCAGCGCGATGCCCGCGTCGGTCGCTTCCATCACCGCGTCGGCGCCGCCGGGCGGCGGCACGAAGATCACCGACGCGTTCGCGCCCGTCTTCTCGACCGCTTCCGCCACGGTGTTGAACACCGGCCAGCCCTCGTGCGTCGTGCCGCCCTTCCCGGGGGTCACGCCGCCGACGACGTTGGTGCCGTAAGCCTGCGCCTGCTTCGCGTGGAACGTGCCTTCGCGGCCGGTCAAACCCTGGACGATCAGCCGCGTCGACCTGTCAATCAGAACCGCCATTCAGACCCTCTTTGTTGCCGGAGCTAAAGCTCCGGCCTACGTCGTAGGCCCGAGCTTTAGCCCGGGCGTAGGCCCGGGCTTCAGCCCGGGCGCGTTCCTATTTTCCGAGCGCGACCACTTTGGCCGCGGCTTCGCTCATCGTGTCGGCCGTGGTGAAGTTCAGGCCGCTCTCTTTGAGCATCTGTTTACCGAGTTCGACGTTCGTCCCTTCCATGCGAATGACGATCGGCACCGGCACGCCGAGATCCTTCACCGCCGCGATGACGCCCTGGGCGAGCACGTCGCACCGCAGGATGCCGCCGAAGATGTTAATAAGGACCGCTTTCACGGCCTTGTCCGACATCAGGATGCGGAACGCGTTCTTGATCTGCTCCGCGTTCGCGCCGCCGCCGACGTCGAGGAAGTTCGCCGGCTCGCCGCCCGCCAGCTTGATGATGTCCATCGTCGCCATCGCGAGGCCGGCGCCGTTGACCATGCAGCCGACCGTGCCGTCGAGCTTGATGTAATTGAGCGAGTACTTGGACGCCTCGACCTCGAGCGGGTCTTCCTCGGCAAGATCTCGCAGTTCTTTGATGTCCGCGTGCCGGTAGAGCGCGTTGTCGTCGAAGCTCATCTTCGCGTCGAGCGCCACGAGATCGCCGGCCGCCGTGACGACGAGCGGGTTGATCTCGAGCATCGACGCGTCGGTGGCGATGAACGCCGCGTAGAGCGACATCATCATCTTGACGGCCTTGCCGATCTGGTCGCCCGTAAGGCCGAGGGCGAACGCGAGCCGGCGCGCCTGAAACGCCTGAAGGCCGAGCGCCGGATGGACGAACGCCTTGAAGATCCGCTCCGGCGTATCGTGCGCGACCTTCTCGATTTCCATGCCGCCGTCCGGGCTGACCATCAGCACCGGCATCTGCGTCGAGCGGTCGAGGACGATCCCGAGGTACAACTCTCGGGTCATCTTCAGACCTTCTTCAATAAGGAGGCGCTGGACCTTCTGTCCGGCGGGCCCGGTCTGAATCGTGACGAGCTGCATGCCGAGGATCTTCCGGGCCCACTCGACGGCTTCTTCCGGATTCCCGGCAACCTTCACGCCGCCGCCCTTGCCGCGGCCGCCGGCGTGGATCTGCGCTTTGACCACGACGAGCCCGCCGCCGAGCTCCTCGGCGATCGCCTTGACGTCATCCACGCGGCTCGTCGAGCGCCCGCGCGGCACCACGACGCCGTACTTCGACAGGATGGCTTTTGCCTGGAACTCGTGAATCTTCATCGACATGAAAGTGTATCAAACGCGGCACAAACTCCAGAGACGCGATAGTATTTCTTGTTGGAAGGAGACTGCCGATGCGCGCATTGCGCATGCTCGGTTCGTCGGTCGGTAACAAGCTGTTACTTGGCTTAACCGGCCTGGCACTTTTCGGGTTTCTGCTGTTCCATCTCTTTGGAAATCTTCTCGGCTTCCTCGGCCCGGAGATCTACAACGAGCACGCGCACGCGTTGATCAGCAACCCGCTCATCATCCCCGCCGAGTTCGGCATTCTCGCGATCTTCCTGACGCACATCTATAAGGCGGTCGTGAACTACTGGAAGAACCGCGCCGCGCGGCCCGTCGCCTACGGCGTCAAGAAGTGGGCCGGCGGGCCCAGCCGGAAGAGCGTGGGTTCGACGACGATGATCTGGACCGGGTTGTCGGTGCTGATCTTCGTCGCCATCCATCTCAAGCTCTTCAAGTACGGCCCGGTCTATTTCGAAGCCGGCACCGGCGTCCGGGATTTGTACCGCCTGCTCATCGACGACTTCCGCCGGCCCGGTATCGTCGCCGGCTACGTGCTGGCGATGTTCCTGCTCGGCCTGCACCTGCGCCACGGCATCTCGAGCTCGATCCAGTCGCTCGGCCTGATGCCGGAGAGCTGGACGGCGCGGATCCTGCGCGCCGGCATCGTGCTGGCGATCCTGATCGCCGGTCTGTTCGCGGTCATTCCTGTGGCCGTGTATTTCGGCGCGATCAGGTGACTTGTGACGTGTGACTTATGACTTTAGACTCGAAGATCCCCTCCGGCCCGTTGGCCCAGAAGTGGGACAACCACAAGTTCGCGAGCAAGCTCGTCAACCCCGCGAACCGCCGCAAGCACACGGTCATCATCGTCGGCACCGGTCTCGCCGGCGCGTCGGCGGCGTCGTCGCTCGGCGAACTCGGCTACAACGTGCTGAGCTTCTGCATCCACGACAGCCCGCGCCGCGCGCATTCGATCGCGGCGCAGGGCGGCATCAACGCCGCGAAGAACTACCAGAACGACGGCGACAGCATCTATCGCCTCTTCTACGACACCATCAAAGGCGGCGACTATCGCGCCCGTGAGGCCAACGTCTACCGGCTGGCGCAGTCGAGCGTGAGCATCATCGACCAGTGCGTGGCCCAGGGCGTGCCGTTCGCGCGCGAGTACGGCGGCCAGCTCGACAACCGTTCGTTCGGCGGCGCGCAGGTGTCGCGCACGTTCTACGCGCGCGGACAGACGGGCCAGCAACTGCTCCTCGGCGCCTATCAGTCCATGCAGCGCCAGGTGGCGAAGGGCACGGTCAAGCAGTTCGCGCAGCGCGAGATGCTCGACCTCGTCCTCATCAACGGCCAGGCGCGCGGCATCATCGTCCGCAACCTGATCACCGGCGCGATCGAGCGCTACGTCGCCGACGCCGTGTGTCTGGCGACCGGCGGGTACGGCACGGTGTACTACCTCTCGACCAACGCCGTGAACTCGAACGTCACGGCCGCGTGGCGCGCGCACAAGCGCGGCGCGTTCTTCGCGAATCCGTGCTTCACGCAGATCCACCCGACGTGCATTCCGGTCTCGGGCGAGCATCAGTCGAAGCTCACGCTGATGTCCGAGTCGCTCCGCAATGACGGCCGCGTGTGGGTCCCGAAGAACAAGGGCGACAAGCGGCATCCGAACGACATCCCGGAATCCGAGCGCGACTACTACCTCGAGCGGAAGTACCCGTCCTTTGGCAACTTGGTTCCGCGCGACGTCGCCTCACGCAACGCCAAGCTCGTGTGCGACGACGGCCACGGCGTCGGCGAGAGCGGGCTGGCGGTGTATCTCGACTTCAAGAACGCGATCGATCGCCTCGGCCACGATGTCGTCGCCGGCCGCTACGGCAACCTCTTCGAGATGTACGAGAAGATCACCGGCGAGAATCCGTACAACGAGCCGATGCGCATGTATCCGGCCATCCACTACACGATGGGCGGGCTCTGGGTGGACTACAACCTGATGAGCAACGTGCAGGGCCTGCACGTGCTGGGTGAAGCGAACTTCTCGGATCACGGCGCGAACCGTCTCGGCGCCAGCGCGCTGATGCAGGGGCTCGCCGACGGATACTTCGTCATTCCCTACACGCTCGCCCACTACATCGCGGGCGCGTCGATCGAGAAGGTCACGACCGACCACGACGCGTTCAAGGAAGCCGAAGACAACGTCCAGTCGCGCATCAATAAGCTGCTCGCGGTGAAGGGCTCGAAGACGCCGCGGCAACTGCACCGTGAACTCGGCCGCGTGATGTGGGACGACGTCGGCATGGCGCGCAACGAGAAGGGGCTGAAGAACGCGCTGGCCCAGATTCCGAAGTTGCGCGACGAGTTCTGGCAGAACGTGTCGATCCCGGGCGACCAGAACAACCTCAACAAGAACCTCGAGTATGCCGGGCGCGTCGCCGACTACCTCGAGTTCGCCGAACTCCTGGCGCTCGACGCGCTCACGCGCACCGAGTCGTGCGGCGGCCACTTCCGCGAGGAAAGCCAGACGCCCGACCAGGAAGCCCGGCGCGACGACGAACACTTCACGCACGTCTCGGCGTGGGAATTCAAGGGCGTCGGCACTGCGCCGACCTTACACAAGGAACCGCTCGTCTTCGAGGAAGTCCACCCGAGCCAGCGGAGCTACAAATGAGAATCCATCTCACTGTGTGGCGGCAGTCCGGCCCGAAGGATGCGGGCCGCTTCATCACCTACACCGCCGAAGACGTCTCGCCGGACCAGTCGTTCCTCGAGATGCTCGACGTCGTCAACGAGCAGCTCATCAAGAAGGGCGAAGAGCCGATCGCATTCGATTCGGATTGCCGCGAAGGCATCTGCGGCACCTGCGGCTTCATGGTGAGCGGCATCCCGCACGGGCCCGAGCCGGGCACGACGGTGTGCCAGCTCCACATGCGCAAGTTCAAGGACGGCGATTCGCTCACGCTCGAGCCGTGGCGCGCCGAGGCCTTCCCCGTCATCAAGGACCTGGTCGTCGACCGGTCGGCCTTCGACAAGATCATCCAGGCGGGCGGCTACACGTCGGTGAACACGGGCGGGGCGCGCGACGCCAACGCGATCCTGATCGGCAAATCGATCGCGGACGCCGCGATGGACTCGGCCGCCTGCATCGGATGCGGCGCCTGCGTCGCGGCCTGCAAGAACGCGTCGGCCGCGCTCTTCACCTCGGCCAAGATCACGCACCTCTCGCTCCTGCCGCAGGGCCAGGTCGAGCGCACCACCCGCGTCGTGAACATGGTCGCCGCCATGGATGACGCCGGCTTCGGGTCGTGCTCGAACGAGGGCGAATGCGAGGCCGTCTGCCCGAAGGGGATCTCGCTGAAGAACATCGCCACTATGAACCGCGAGTATTGGAAGGCGATGCTCGCGGATTGATCAGAGTGCCAGGGGCCTAGGGTCCCAAGGTAAGGGTGCCAGGGGCCTGGTGTCCCACGTGATTGCCGGGTCCTGCGAGACTCTTGCTAGGAGTCTCCGCGACTGAGGAGCTTGGCGGGAGCGACCCTCGCCGACCGGCGAGCTGGCAAATAGCCCGCGCCAATCGTGACCAACGGCACGGTAATGAGGACGATCGCCCACGTCCAAAGGTCGTTGGGCATGAATCCCCTAATGAGCGCGGCGAGGCCGCGCTCGCCAAGGGACATTACGGTGACGCCGACAAGAAGACCGACCAACGTCACGAGGCGTACATCGTTCAGCACGAGTCCGACAACGCGCCGAGGCGTCGCGCCGAGCGCCATGCGCACGGCCATCTCGAATGCCCGCACGTCCACGATGTAAGCGGTAGCGCTGAAGATGCCGGCCGCGGCGATCAGAAGCGCGACTATCCCCACCGTGGCGACCAGCATCATGGCGCTTCGTTCGCGCCATAAGACGCTGAGCAGCGTTGAATCGAGCGCGCCGAGATCGAAGGGAACAACGTCGGCGCTCTGTCGACTGATGGTGCGACCCAGCAACTCGGCGCCGTGGGCCGCTGAATCAGCGCGAACAACCATCACCATGAGCGAGTTGTAGCGCTGCTGAAACGGCACGAAGACGACGCAGGACCGGCAGACGGCGCCGGTGTCGCTTCGAACGCGAATCGGATCCTCTGACACACCGACGACGGTTCGCCATTGGCCCTCGGCGCCAAACATGATTCGCTTGCCAATCGCGACGTTGCCCGGCCACAACCTCGTCGCCACGCTCTGGCTGACGACAACGACCAACGGGGCGCCATACCCATCGGCGGCGACAACGCCGCGACCTTCGAGCACACGCAGGCTCATCACGTCGAAGAACTTCTCCGAAACGCCGGCGTATGAGCCGTTCACCACCTTGCGCGCAGCGTTCGACAGCGCGTCCGGCGTCGGCTCAGCGACGATCTGAAAACTCGGATGCGAGACGTACGAGTATCCAGGAATGCCGTCGGTCAATGCGACCGCGCCAATTCCCGGAATACCGGATGCGACCGCCAATAGACGCGCGTAGAACTCGCGCCCGGCAACATCCGAGTAGCCATGCAAGCTCAGGTCAATGCGAGCCGACGCGACGCCGGCTGTGTTGATGGCCGGTCGCTGATCGAGCGCCGGCATCACGCGGCCGATAAATGTCGCTGTGCTCAGCATCAATATCGTCGCGATCGCAACCTGAAGCGACAGCATCAACTGGCGTGCGCCAAATCGACCTGATTTCGCCGACTCTCCAATCAATCGATTCGCGGCAGACACGCGGAGCACTCGTGTCACGGCTGCGGCGGCGAGGAGACACCCAGCAACCAATATGCTCAACAGCGCATACGCAATGACTGCGCGATCCGCGATGACCGAATACGTCGCTCCGCTTCGCCACGAAAACGGCCGGCTTGAGGCGAGACCGAGGGGCGCTCCGCGATTGATCGCGGCGAGAACGCCCCACGCCACCGAGATGGCCACGACCGACGCACTGGCGAGAAGGAAAGCGATCTCAGCAACGCACGTGGCGGTCAGTGACGAGGCGGTGGCCCCAAGCGCCCGCCTCGTGGCGAATTCCCGACTGCGGGCGGCGAAAAACACATGAAGCAGGTTTAGGGAATTGACGGCACCGGCCACAAGTACGAGTACGCCAAACCCGAGAGTGATCCAGCCGACGCGAACGAGGCTGTCTGCGACTAGTGAATCGACGGCCATCGCCGAGACGGCGAACTCGTCGGGCGACACGGGATTGATCCCGCGCGCCAGTGCCCCACTCACAACGCCCGCCGCAGTGCGCGCGCTGACACCTGGCGGAGCCCGGAAGAAGAGCTGCAGCCCTCCGAGCAGGTTGCGCCCGCCCGGTTTCTCCGCCAGCAGCGCGCTCGCAGGCAGCCAAATCTCCACGGGTTGATACTGGATGACGCCACGAAAGCCGGTTGGAGCGGCGCCGACGACAGTGTACCAACGGCCGTCGACCCGCAACTTCACAGATCCCGGCGTCGCGCCCGCAAACCACTCGCGCCACAGCCGGTCGCTGACGACGACCGTGTCAGCCGACGTCGTCGATGCGTCGAGAAACCGGCCGGTGCCCGGCCGCAGCCGCAGCGAGCGCTCGTAGTCGCCGAGGAGAAACTCCGCATTCAGCCGCTCCGCCCGATTCCCAAACCGTACAACCACATCCGTGACATGCCGCGCGATGACAGAAACAAGAGGCGCCGGCGGACTTTGGATGAGCTCCTCGATCTTCGCGACCGTCATCGACGTCTTCGGCCGCCGCGTCCGGTCACCGGCCGGCGGCGTGTACCTTAAGGAGACCGCGAACAACTGACTGGAGTCGAACGATTGTCGCGGCAGAAACACCGTTGCGCGCACAAGGCCGAACATCGCGGCGTTCATTCCCACGGCGAGCCCGAGGACAACAACGACGCCGGCGCACAAGGCCGGGCGCTTCGCGAGAGGACGAAGTCTCTGCGGAATGGTCACAGTGCTGTTTGGGGAGTTCCGTAAAGCTAACACAGGTCCGGGACCGCGCCGTCGTGGCCAACGAATCACACTCAATCGACCGCCTCGATTCGACGCGTGTTGAATTTGGCCCCTGCCTTGGCACCCTTCGTGCTTGGTCAGCCGAACATGGGCGTAAGCAGCCACCGCGACCTTCACGCGTGGAAGATGGCCCGAGAGCTCGCCGATCGGATCGCGATCCTCGCCGACCGCGGCGCTTTTCGCAAGGATGCAGCGCTGGAGGATCAGATTCTCCGGGCCAGTCGCTCCATTCCCGCCAACATTGCGGAGGGTTTCGGCCGCTACGGCGCTGCCGATTTCGCGCGCTTTCTAAGAATCGCGCGCGGCTCTGCGCTCGAAACGCAGGAGTATCTCCACGAAGCGCGCGTGCGAGCGATGATCGCGGCGCCCGATGCTGACGAACTCGACACTCTCTGCCGACGAACGATCGGGTCGATCGTTCCCCTGATCCGCTCGCTAGGGAAATGACTACCCCGCACCCCGCACCTCGCACCTTGGCACTCTTCACCCTGGCACCCTTACCTTGGGACTCCAGGCCCCTGGCACTCTAAAGATTTGATATAGAGTTCCCCCCGTATGAACCATGTGATCCCGGTGACAGAGGTTCGACAGGGGTTCGGGGCGACTCGGCGGCGCGATCACTGGTGGGCCACCCCCGCCGTCGTGTTTCTCGGCTTCTCCGCATTTATCGTCTACGCCACGTGGGCCGCGTTTCAGAACGCGCACTACACCTCGGGCCCATATCTTTCGCCGTTCTACTCGCCCGAGATCTTCGGCGATTCGCCGCACGCCTGGTTCGGCCCGAAACCGGGATGGTGGCCCGGCCTGCTCCCTTTTTCGCCGGCGCTGCTGATCCTGCCCTTTCCGGGCCTGTTTAGATTCACCTGTTACTACTACCGCGGCGCCTACTACAAAGCGTTCTGGGCCGACCCGCCCGCGTGCGCGGTCGGCGAACCGCGAGAGTCGTATCTCGGCGAACATTCGTTTCCGCTGATCCTGCAGAACTTCCATCGCTACTTCGCGTGGGTGGCGCTCGTCTTCATCCTGCTGCTGGCCTACGACGCGTGGAAGGCGATGTGGTTCGTTGACGCCGGCGTTGAACACTTCGGCATCGGCCTCGGCACGATCATCCTCAGCGTGAACGTCGTGCTGCTCGCCTGCTACACCTGGGGCTGCCACGTCGTCCGCCACATCGTCGGCGGCCGGCTCGACGAAGTGTCGAAGCAGCCGATCTGCGACTTCGCCTACTCGTGCGTGAGCAGCCTGAACGGACGCCACATGCTGTTCGCGTGGTGCAGCCTCGTCTCGGTCATGTCGTCGGACCTCTACGTGCGGCTGTGTTCGATGGGCATCATTCATGACGTGAGGATCTTCTAACCGTGGCCGCGGCGAATTCGTTTTCCTACGACGTCCTGGTCATCGGCGCCGGCGGCGCCGGCCTGCGCGCGGCGATCGAGGCCGCGGGCAAAGGGGTCTCGGTCGGCCTGATCTGCAAGTCACTGCTCGGCAAAGCGCACACCGTCATGGCGGAAGGCGGCATGGCCGCGGCGATGGCCAACGTCGACGACCGCGACAACTGGAAGGTGCACTTCGCCGACACGATGCGCGGCGGACAGTACGTCAACAACTGGCGGATGGCCGAACTGCATGCGAAGGAAGCGCCGGACAGAGTGCGGGAATTGGAGGCGTGGGGCGCGGTCTTCGATCGTACGCCCGATGGAAAGATCCTCCAGCGCAACTTCGGCGGTCACCGCTATCCCCGGCTCGCGCACGTCGGCGATCGCACGGGCCTCGAGCTGATCCGCACGCTCCAGGACCACACCGTGTATCTCGGCGTGAAGGTCCACATGGAGTTCACCGTCATCGATCTGATCGTGGACAACGGCCGGATTGCG
>SCUN01000084.1 GCA_004297655.1 Acidobacteriota bacterium
CCGCCTGCTCCCACGCCAGCCGCGGCCGCCGCGGCGGCGCGGCCGGCGCCTCGGGCGCCGCGCCCGCCGCTCGCGCTGCCGCCGTGGAAGACGGTTCGCGTGTTCCTGTCATCGACGTTTCGCGACATGCACGCGGAGCGCGACCACCTCGTCAAGGTGACCTTCCCGCGGCTCAGGCAGTGGTGCGCCGACCGGCGCCTGCATCTGGTCGACATCGACCTTCGCTGGGGCGTCACCAAAGAGGACGCCGACAACGGCCATGCGATCGACATCTGTCTGCACGAGATCGACGGCAGCCGGCCGTTCTTCGTGTGCATCCTCGGGCAGCGATACGGCTGGGTGCCGGACCATCTCCCGCCGCCCGGCGCCTACGCGTACCACGATCTGCAATCGAAGACCGGGTGTTCGATCACGCACCTCGAGATCATTCACGCCACCGAGGGCTCTCTCGCGATGGACGCGTCGGCGCGGCGTCCGGCGGCGCACCACGCCTTCTTCTACTTCCGCGAACCCGAGTCGGTGCCCGCGCAGCCGGATCGCGCCGCCGGCCAGGCGGCGACGGCCCTCCATCGCGAGACCTACTTCGAGTCGCGACCCGAACTCAGCGAACGACTGGCCCGTCTCAAGGCGCAGCTCGCCGAGCGGTTCGGCGCCGAGGATCACGTGCGCGCCTACCGCGGGCGATGGGATCCGGCGGCCGCCAACCCCGAAGACCCGGCGTTGGCCGGACGACTCGTCGATCTCGGCGCGTTCGGCGAGGCCGTCGAACGCGATCTCGAGCGCGCGATCGCGACGGAATTTGCCGATCACGTCGCCGCCGCGGGCGCGCTCGATGCGCTCGGGGAGGAACGCGCCCGGCACGACGCGTTCCTCGAGGCGCGCACGCGCGTCTACGTCCGTCGGCCGTCGCTCGAAACCGTGCTTGACGGATACGTCGCCGGTGCCGACAAACGGCCGCTCGTGATCTCCGGACCGCCCGGCAGCGGCAAGAGCGCGGTGCTGGCGCATTGGGCCGGAGCCCGGGCGTCAGCCGCGCCGAACGAGCTGATCGTCGTCCGGTTTATCGGCGCCAGCGCGGCCTCGACCAATATCTACTCGCTTCTCCGCTTTATCGCGGCGGATCTGATCGAACGGCTGAGCCTCTCCGAGGTGGAGTCGATCGCCGGAACCAACGAAACCGTTTCGCGCCCGATGGAAGTGCCGGAAGACTCGGCGACACTCCGCGAGAAGTGGCCGGCGATTCTGGCCGCCGCGGGCGCCGCCCGGCGCGTTGTGCTCGTCATCGACGCCCTCGATCAGTTCGACCGGTCCGGGGACCCGGCGGCCGCCGGTTGGCTGCTCGCCGATCTGCCAAAAGGCGTGCGACTGATCGTCAGCGCCGCCGATCGCGCCGGCGGCGACGCCGACACCGCCGCCACGTGGCTGGCCGCGGTGAGAAAGCGCGCGCTCCCGGAACTCCCCGTGCCCCCGCTCGGCGACGACGACGCGCGACGCCTGATCGCGGAGCTGCCGAGCGTCTTCTGCAAACGGCTGGATGACGCGCAGATCGCGCGGCTATTGGAGAACGCGGCGACGCGTAACCCCCTCTTCCTCACCGTCGCGCTCGAGGAACTCCGGCTGTTCGGGTCGTTCGATCGCCTCAACGACGCCATCCGCCAACTGCCGGCGCTCCCGCCGGGCGGCGGCGACGTCGAACCGGTCATCGAGTCACTGTTCGCGCAGATTCTCAACCGGCTCGACGCGGAATCGCGCGGCGACGCGGCGGGCCTGGTGCCGGCGTTCTTCGCGATGTTGGCGTCGGCGCGCGAAGGCCTCTCCGAGCGGGAGCTCGACACGCTCGTGGCGGGACGCGTGCCCGGCGTCGACAGCGCCATCCGATCCGGACGCCTGCAGATCGTGCTGCGCCAGATGCGCCCGTACCTGGTCGACCGCGCGTCGGGCCGCTCGATCCTCGTCGGTTTCTTTCACGAGAGCTTCCGGCGAGCCGTGCGCGCGACGTACCTGGCCGACGACCGTTCGCGCGCCGCGGCGCACGCCGACATCGCCGCCCATTTCGGCGCCGAACCGGCGTGGCTCGCGTCGCTGCCCAACGAACGGAAGGTGGTGGAAGAACCGTGGCAGCTCGTCCGCGCCGCCGAGGCGCAGCGCGGTGCCGGCAGAGACGCGGCGGCTGCGGCGTGGACGGCGCTCGAAGGCCCATTGACCGATGTGGACTTCATCAGCGCGAAATGCGCGTGCCGGATGGTGCCGGATCTCGAAGCCGACTACGACGCGGCGCTCGCCGCATTGGCCGGCGCGGGCGCCACGGTCGACGCGACGCGGGCGCGCATCCAGGCGTTCTCGACCTTCGTCACCGCGTCCGCCCACCTGCTCGCGACGTATCCCGCGGAAGCCGTTCCGATCGCGCGCAACTTCGCGGCCGAGGGCATCGTCGCCGACCGTGCGGCGCCGGTCGCCGACCGGCTCGCGCGCGTGTGGATCGCGCGGGATCCGCGGCCGGCCGCGCCGTCAGCGCGGCCCGTCCTCCTTCGCACATTTGCCCCGGGCGCGTCGCGGATTTCGGCCACGCCGGACGGTCGCACCGCCGCCGTGCACAGCGGGGGCGCGATCGAGATCTGGGACACCGCCTCCGGCGTGCGGCGGTGCGCGCTTCGCCTGCCGGGCGCGATCAAAGCCATGGCGCTCGCCGCTGACGGCGGCTTCGTCGCGGCGGCGACCGG
Organism: Acidobacteriota bacterium; assembly: GCA_004297655.1. Taxonomy (GTDB): domain Bacteria; phylum Acidobacteriota; class Vicinamibacteria; order Vicinamibacterales; family SCN-69-37; genus SCUN01. Next base: position 2,721 of record SCUN01000084.1, read on the forward strand.
AAAGGCCAACCTTCTCGCTCGGCTGACCGCACTCACCGGCGGCGGGCCGCCCCTCGGTCCGGAGAGTCCCCCGCAGGTCGTCGTGTGGGATGTGAGCTCCGAGTCCGCGATCGCGACGATCGGCGCGACGGCCAAGGACATCGCGCTCTCGCACGACGGGCGGATTGCGGTCATCGCCGCGGATGCCGGCCTCGAAGTGTGGGACGTCGCCGCCGCCCGGCTGATCCGCCGACTCCCCGCGGAGGGCGTGCGGCGCCTCGTCGTCACACCTGACGCGCGCCGGGCCGTCACCGCGCACGCAGGTCGGGCCGTGAGCGTCTGGGATCTCGCCGCGGCGACGAGGATTCGCACGATCGACGGGCACGGCGAGGAAATCGCGGCGCTCGCGGTCAACCGGGACGGCACGCGCCTCGTCACCGGCACGGGCTCCGGCTCGCTCGAAACCGCTGAGGCCTCCGTGCGCGTGTTCGACCTCGAGACCGGCGCCTGCCTGGCCCTGTTCGAGGGCCCCGCGGAGCGGTTCGGCAAGAAGTTCATCACCGGCGTGGCGATCAGCGACGACGGACGCCGGGCGGTATCGGTCGGCGAAGACGAGTACCTCCGCGTATGGGACGTCGGGGCCGCACGCGAGGCCCGCGCATTTCGCGGCGTCGCCGCCTTCGAAGCCGTCACCGTCGATGCCGGCGGCCGGCTCGCGCTGACGATCGATGGCGACAATCAGGTACGCCAGTGGGATCTCGAAGCGGACGCGCCCGCCGCGGCGCTCGAAGGTCATGACGCGCAACGCCGTCCGACCGGAACTGCCGCGGCAGTGGCGGGCCCCGCGATTCCCGACAACATGCTGGCGGCCGTCCGCACCAACAGCGTCAACGCCATCAAGCTCGCGCGGCATGCGCCCGTCGCCGCGAGCGCCGGCGACGACGGCACGACGCGCTTGTGGGACATGCCGACCGGAAAATGCCTCGGCGTGTTCGGCGGCCACCAGTTGGCGGTCAACGACGTCGCCGTCGGCCACGACGGTCTGTTTCTCACCGCCGGCGGCGACAACACCATTCGCGTCGCCAGTCCGCTCGAAGGCTGCCTGCGCGTGATGCGCGGGCACGGCGGCGCGGTGCACGCCGTCGACCTGGCGCCGGACGGCACGACGGCCGTGTCCGGCGCGAGCGGCATGGGCCAGGTGCCGTACGCCGACCATACGGTTCGGATGTGGGACGTCCAGACAGGACAATGTCTGCAGACCTTCACCGGTCACTCCCACTGGGTGATGGGCGTCGCGATCGCGCCGGACGCGCGCAGCGCGGTGTCGTCGAGCACCGACGGCACGATCCGCGTCTGGGATCTGGCGGGACAGAAAGCGGTGCGAACGATCGCGACCGGCGCGGGCCACGCCGATCGCGTGCGGCTGTCGCCCGACGGCCGCCGCCTCGCCGCGGCGACGCAGCGCGGCGGCGCGCAGCTCTACGATGCGGTGACGGGCGAACTGGAACGCCGCTTCGAGGGACACGCCGGCCGCGTCAACGACGTCGCCTTCGACGCCGCGGGCGCGACGCTCGCGACCGCGGGAGAAGACGGCACGGCCAGAATCTGGAGTGTGGCCAGCGGCGAGTGCCTCGCGATCTACCCGGCGCGCTCGCCGGTTCGTTCGGTGTCGGGGATTCGCGCGGACACGCGCATGGCATGCGGCACGGCCGACGGACAAGTCCACTTCGTGACGGTGCGAAACCTGCCGGCGGCGACGCCCGTGGTGACGCTCGCGAGCCGGTTTCGCACGACGATCGACGCGCCGCGACACGCCGACCGCGACACGGCGCTCATCACCGACGGCAGAATCCCCGGCACATTCGACACGACGCCGACCTTCGACTGCCCCTGGTGCGGCGGCGTCTTCAAAGCCGGCCGGGCCGTGCTCGACGCGATCGGCGACTACACCGCGCTCATCGGCGAAGACGCGCCGGCGCTGGCATTGGCGGGGAGGCCCGGCGCGTTCGAGTCCGCCGCGCTGGCCGAGGACTGCCCCGGCTGCCACCGGGCGCTGCGCTTCAACCCGTTCCTCTCACTGCCGGTCGCGTTCGAAGTCGTGGACTGGCGGAACGACCCGGCCCTCAAAGGGCGGTTCCATCCGCAGGATCCCGACGACATCGAAGTCCTGATTCATGACGGGCACCCGCAGCTGACCGGCAAGGCCCCCGAACGGGCCTGGGTCCGGATGCGAGGCGGACGCAGCGGCGTCTGGAAAGGCACGCTGCTCAACCAGCCATTTCATCTCACGTCGATCCGCAAGGGCGACGAGGTGTCGTTCATCGCGCCGAAAGGCGGCCAGTATCTCGTTCAGGTCACCGAGCCGTACTTGCGCGAGCGCCGCGAATGGCAGATCGGCGCGTGCAGCAAGTGCGGCATGACGGAGACACTCGGGCCGCCGTCGGACCTGTTGGCGCACACCAACGTGCCGGCGGCTCAGCGCGGCGGCGTCCGCAAGATGACGGCGCCGTGTCCGGTGTGCGACGGCGTTCAGGTCCTGACGCGATAGCGGCGACCGTTAACAAACAGGAGGCGTGCATGGGGTTTCTGAGCAAGCTGTTGGGTGGCATCGACAAAGCGGAGTTCGGGAACGTGAAACTGTCGGTCCTCGCGAAACGAGAGGGCACGAAGATCCACGCGGCGAGCTGCGACGCGTGCGGCAAGTCGTTTCAGTGGCTCGAAACCGGCGTCGTCTACCCCATCCCGCTGGGCGTGAACCGGACGAAACCGGATCGGGCGCTCATCGACATCGGCGGCTGGTGCGGCAAATGCGACCGCATGCTGTGCCAGGACGAGGCCGAGTTCATCGCGTTCCCCATGAAGGGGACGGACTGGTGGGTCGCCGGATGCCGGCAATGCCAGTCGCCGCTCGGCGGCAAATTCAACCGCGATCACCGCCACAAGGGGTGACGACGGCGGCCCGTTGCGCGACTGAGGCGCCGAGACGTCAGGCCGCCGCGGGCCCGGCCGTGGGCGGCTTGAAGAACAGCGCGAGTCCGATCGCCGCGAGCGACGCGGCCGCCAGCGGCACGAGGAACAAGCCGCGGAAGTCGGTCACGCCGCCGGTCGTGTACACGCTCTGCAACAACCACGGGCAGATCGAGTTGGCGATCAGCACGCCGATGCCGAGGATCTGCAGGTTGAACAGCCCCTGCGCGCTCGCGCGGATGTCCTTCGGGCAATACGCGTCGACGAAGATGTAGACGGTCGCGAAGAAGAACGCGTAGCAGATGCCGTGCAGCACCTGCACGGCGATGATCATGCCGGCGTTCTGCGGGAAGAACGCGTAGACGGCAAATCGCGCGGCATGCCCCAGGATGCCAACGACCATCGTCGTCCGCCACCCCAGCTTCTTGAGCGTCGCGCCCAGGATGAACATCGTCAGCACTTCGAACACCTGGCCGATGCTCATGATCGGCGCGATCCAGTTCGCGGCAATGCCCACGCCGCCCGCCTCGCGCGCTTTGCCGAGAAACTGGCCGGTCCAGTTGAAGTAGGAGTTGTGCACGAACGCATCCACGAGTGTGACGAGCCACAGCACCAGGATGAACGGCTGCTTGAGCAGGGCGAAGGCCTGGGACCAGGCGGTTCCGGTACCGCGGACTTGGGGAGCAGTCCGCGCTCCCGGAGCCTGCGCTTTCGGCAGCGTCAGGCTGTAGGCCGCGAGCGCGAGCGAGGCGATGCCGGCGACGATGAACGTCCAGCGGGTTGCCGCCTGGGCCGCGTCGCCGACGAGCGGATTCGCGAGCGCCGTGCCGAGCCAGTTCACGAGCCCCTGCGGATGCGCGGCGTCCACGGCCGCCCAGTTGACGAAGATGAAGGTGAAGGGCCACGCCGCGAGAATCCAGCCGATCGTGCCGCCCATGCGCACGATGCCGAATTCCTTGTCGGCGTTCTTCATGTTGGCGAACGCGATCGAGTTGGTGATCGAGATCGTCGGCACGTAGACGAGGCAGTGCACGAGCATCAGCAGGAAGAACGGCAGGAAATCGCGCGTGAATCCGCAGCCGATGATCGCAAGACCGCCGACCAGGTGCGACAGCGCCAGCACGCGCTCGGGCGATGACGAACGATCCGCCCACTGGTTGCTGAAGAACATGCCGATGATCGACGCGACCGGAAATGCATTGAGGATCAGCGACTGCTGCCCGGGCGTGAATCCGAGGCTGGGCAGATAGCCGAAGATCAGCGGCAGCCAGGCGCCCCAGATGAAGAACTCGAGCACCATCATGATGAAGAGACGCTGGCGTGTGTTCATGCGAGTCCGAATCCCTTTCGATAGTCGCGCGTGAAGAAAGCGTTGGCGGCGGCGTTGTTGGTGACGCGCATGTTCGCGCCGTCGTACATGAGGCGCGTGCCGGCGCGGAGCGCCGCCACGCCGAGGAGCATGATCTCCGTCAGGTGCGACGCGTACTCGAACGGGCACGAGATCGTGTCCGTGCCGCGGATCGCGTTCACCCAGTTCATCTCATGCGCCTGGTTCGGCACACGCGGCGTCTTCTCCGGGGGCGGCCCGTAGCTGTTGTGCTGCTCCACCGGCAGGAGCCGCGGGCGCGAGCCGGTGTTGTCCTGCAGCATCTTCCCTTTGGAACCCACATACAGGACGCCGCCGCCGGCCTCGAGTTTCACGTCGCCCATCTCGAACGGACGCGGCGGCATGAAGCCGCCGTCGTACCACGTCATCGTGACCGGCGGCATGCCCTCGCGCGCCGGGAACTCATAGTGCGTCGTCGTCGCCGTCGGATAGCTGAGGCCGTTGAAGGGCGTTGACAGCGTCTCGATCGACGTCGGATGGCCGAGCTTCAGGCCCCACACCGGATGATCGATGAGATGCGCGCCCATGTCGCCGAGCGCGCCCTGGCCCCAGTCCACCCAGCCGCGCCAGTTGAACGGGTGGTACAGCGGGTGATACTCGACGTCGGGCGCCGCGCCGAGGAACAAATCCCAGTGCAGTCCTTTCGGGATGTTGGACTTTGTCTTCTTCGTGAAGCCGTCGGCGAGCCGCCGCATCACGGCGTTGTTGTCCCAGCCCAGCTTCTTCCAGTCGCCGTCGAACTTCGCCGGGCGCGGCACGCCCTGCGGCCAGTACGCGAGCGGACGGTTCGTCCACACGTGCACTTCCTTGATTTCGCCGATCGCGCCGGCCGCCAGGTAGTCCTGCCCGCGCCGTGCGTCGTCGTACGAGTGGCCCTGGTTGCCCATTTGAGTGACGAGCTTCGGATTCGCGGCGGCCATCTTCGCGAGATGGCGCGCCTCCCCCACCGACCAGCACATCGGCTTCTGCACGTAGACGTGCTTGCCCGCCGCCATGGCCGCCGACGCGATCGGGGCGTGCATGTGATCGGGCGTCGCGATGATCAGCGCGTCGATGTCCTTCTGTTTCGCGAGCATCTCGCGATAGTCGTGATGACGCTGCAGGCGCGGCAACTGCTCGTTGACGAAGCGGCGCACGCCGTCGGCGTTCGGCATCGGCCGCCATTTCTGATTCGCGGCCTGCTGCAGTTTCGACGGGCC
>SCUN01000085.1 GCA_004297655.1 Acidobacteriota bacterium
ATCATCCTCGGGATGTACGGCTGGCACCGCTTCTTCCTGGTTCGCGAGTACACGAAGCACAAGGATCGCGCCGCGGGTCCGGTGCCGGTCGTCGCCGACGCGGACCTGCCGATGGTGACGGTGCAGTTGCCGTTCTACAACGAGATGTACGTCATCGAGCGGCTGATCGATTCGGTCGCCGCGTTCGACTATCCGAAAGACAAACTCGAGATCCAGATTCTCGACGACTCCACCGACGAGACGACCCAGATCGCGGAACTCGCGGCGCGGCGCCTCGAGGCGCGCGGATTCCTGGTCTCGTACCTGCACCGGACCGATCGCACGGGCTACAAAGCCGGCGCGCTCGACAAGGGGCTGAACGTCGCGAAGGGCCGGTTCATCGCGATCTTCGACGCGGACTTCGTGCCGGACCCGGACTTCCTCAAGCGCACCGTGCCGTATTTCCTCCAGAACGAGAAGCTCGCGCTTGTGCAGGCGCGCTGGGGCCACCTCAATCCGGACTACTCGCTGCTCACGCGCATCCAGGCCGTGATGCTCGACGGCCACTTCATCCTCGAGCACGGCGGCCGCAACCGCGCCGGCTGCTTCTTCAACTTCAACGGCACCGCGGGCGTGTGGCGCCGCGAGGCGATTCCGGACGCGGGCGGCTGGCAGCATGACACGCTCACCGAGGATCTCGACCTCAGCTACCGCGCGCAGCTCAAGGGCTGGCAGTTCCTCTTCGTGCCGCAGGTGATCGCGCCGGCGGAACTCCCGGTGGAAATGAACTCGTTCAAGTCGCAGCAGCACCGCTGGGCGAAAGGGTCGATCCAGACGTGCAAGAAGGTCCTGCCGCGCTTGCTGCAGGCGGACCTCCCGTTCAAGGTCAAGGCCGAGGCGTTCTTCCACCTCACGGCGAACTTCAACTACGTGTTGATGCTCGCGCTGTCGCTCCTGATGTTCCCGGCGATGATCGTCCGTTACGAAATGGGCTGGAGCGAGATGCTCCTCATCGACCTGCCGGCGTTCTTCCTCGCGACGTTCTCGGTGGCGAACTTCTACGCGTTCAGCCAGCACGAAGCGTATCCGGCGACGTGGAAGTCGAAGCTGAAGTACCTGCCCGCGGTCATGGCGGTCGGCATCGGCCTCACGATCAATAACCTGCGCGCGGTGCTCGAAGCCGCGCTCGGCCAGGAGAGCGAGTTCCGCCGCACGCCGAAGTACGGCGTGCAGAAGTCCGCCGATGGATGGCAGAGCAAGAAGTACCGCCAGTCGCAGGTCGTGCAGCCGCTCATCGAGACCGGCCTCGGCCTCTACTTCACGTCGGCGGTCGTCTACGCGCTCTACAACGGCATCTTCGGCTCGCTGCCGTTCCTGATGCTCTTCCAGTTCGGCTATCTCTACCTCGGGCTCTCGTCCATCCACCAGCAGTTCGTGGCCGAAGAGGCGCCGGCGCGCGCGCATGTCAGCTGACGCCAAGCCCAAAGCTGGTCTGGAAGACGTCGTCGCGGGCGAATCCGCCATTTGTTACCTCGACGGCGAACGCGGCGTGCTCGCGTATCAGGGCTACGACGTTCACGATCTCGCCAACGCCGACCGCGGCGCGTCGTTCGAAGAAGTCTGTTATCTCCTCTGGCACGGCCGGCTCCCGAATCGCGCCGAACTAGGCGATCTGCAGACGCAGCTCGCCGCCGCGCGCATCCTGCCGGAGTCGATCATTCGCGCGATGAAGTCGCTGCCGAAGGTCGACGGCATGGACGCGCTGCGCACGCTCACGTCGATCCTCCATCACTACGACCCCGACGCGAACGACAACTCGATTCCGGCCAGCTACCGCAAGGCCGTGCGCCTCACCGGGCAGCTCGGCTCGCTCGTCGCGACCTGGGGCCGCCTGGCGGCCGGGCAGGGCGCGATCGATCCGGATCCCGCGCTCGGCCACGCCGCGAACTTTCTCTACACGCTGACCGGCACGCGCCCGTCGGCGCTCGCCGCGCGCGCGTTTGATGTCTCGCTGATCCTGCACGCCGATCACGAGCTGAACGCGTCGACTTTTGCCGCGCGCGTCTCCGCCGCCACCCTCACCGACATTCACTCGACCATCGTCGGCGCGATCGGCGCGCTCAAGGGGCCGCTCCATGGCGGCGCCAACGCCGAAGTGATGAAGATGCTGCTCGACATCGGCAAGGACGCGGGTCCGGAGAAGGCGGTCGAGCATGTGCGCGGCAAGCTCGCGCGCAAGGAGAAGATCTCGGGTTTTGGCCATCGCGTCTACCGCACCGAAGATCCGCGCGCGACGCACCTGCGCCAGATGTCGAAGAAGCTCGGCGAGAAGTCCGGCGAGCCGCAGTGGTACGCGATGTCCGAGCGCATCGAGCAGCTGATCCTGGCGGAGAAGAAGCTTCACGCGAACGTCGACTTCTACTCGGCGTCGATGTTCTATTCAATGGGTATCCCGATCGACCTCTACACGCCGATCTTCGCCGTCAGCCGCATCTCGGGCTGGACCGCGCACGTGCTCGAGCAGTACAAGAACAACCGCCTCATTCGCCCGCGCACGGACTACATCGGGCCCAAGTACCCCCAGCAGTTTCTCGCGCTCGACCAGCGCTAACCCGGGTGCACCGGTGCACCGGTGCACCAGTGCACCCGATTACTTAACGTCGATCATCAGATAGGCGCTGCCGCCCTGGCCGGACTTCTGCGCGCGCGCGGCGAGCCGGATCTGGTACCGGCCCGGCGTCAGCGTGAGCGCATGGGTCGCGGTCGCCGCGGTAAAGAGGAGCGGCAAGTCCGCCTGCTTCGAGACGCGTCCGCGCGTGACGTCGATGACCCACAACCCCAGATCGAGCGCGTCGCCGGCCGGCGCCGTCGCTTCCGCGGTGACAGTCACGCGCGCGTCCTTCTTCCCAGGCACGTTCGCGATGGAGGCGCTCACAGCCACCGGCAAACCCGCCCGCGGCGTGACGTCGGCGACGAGCGACTGCAGCCAGTCCTTCGTCGTCGGCGACTTGGGGAACTTTGGGATCTTCGCGCTCGCGGCGGAGAAGAACTGCCGGTGACGCACGGTCAGTCCCGGCCGCTTGACGCGCACGGTGATCTGGCGCGGCGAGGTGTTCTCGGGGTTCGCCGGCGAGAACCCGAGCAGATAGTAATGATCGAGCTCGTCGAGGATTCGATTGGCGCCCGCGGCGAAGTCGTCGGAACCGGTGAACGCGAATCCGCCCGTGAGCTCCGTCACTTCGCGCAGCGCGCCCTGCGCGAGCGTCGCGATGTCGTCGTGGAAGCCGACCATCCAGCGGTCGGCGTAGCCTTCTTCGCCGGTCCGGCCCTTTCCGCGGGGATCGATCGCGTACACGGCCACGTTGGCCGTGCGGGCCGACGTGATCATCCACTCGAGATCGCGGCGTTGTTGCTCCCACACCCGGTTCAGACGGCTGCCAAACTCGTCGACGGGCACCGGCACGATCGGGTGTCCTTCGGAGACCAGGACGACGGCCGTGCGCCGGCCGCTGTCGTAGGACAGCGATCTCGTCGCATCGCCCAGCACCCGGTAGACGCCCCGATCGCGCAGGTTCGGGATCGGGGCCAGCCAGTTGTTCGAGACGGCGTCGATGTCAAACATCGCAGCCACAGAGCTCCGGCTGCCCAGGCCAAGGCCGCGATACGTCAGATAGGTTTTCTCGCCCTCGATGTCGTCGATCGTGTCGAGCAAGAGCCGCGTGTCCTTCGTGAATTCGCACGCCAGCTCGCCGTTGGTGCGGAGCAGCGCGATCTGCACGCGTCCGTCGAGCGCCCGCACGACCCGTTTTGCGACCTCGCGCGCCTGCGACGTGCGCGACATCATCACGCGGGGCTCGTCGATTACCAGGATGACGCGGCGATCGGTCGCGGCGTCGCGGTTGTCCGCGCGCATCAAACGTTCCGGCAGCGGCCCTTCGGCCGTCGCCGGTGAACGGTCATAAGCGAGCTCTTCGAGCGTCTCGACCGGGCGCAACGTCTTCTTGTCGAGAATTTCGAAATCGTCCTTCATCAAACCGCGGACCGGCCTGCCGTCCTTGTCGACGACGACCGCATCGACGCGAACTAGCTGAGTCGTCGATCGGAAGATCGCCCGCGGCGCCGGCTGCGGTGACTGGGGGGACTGGGCCGATAAGAGCACCGGCAGGCCGGCGGCGAGACCGGCAACGATGGTGAGGAAACGACGCGCGGAGGTATTACCCATAAAAAGGTCCCTTCCGCAGGCTTGGCACATAAAGTCTAGAATAGAAAGTCTTGGATCAACGTTTTATTCGGAACTTCTCGGTCATCGCCCATATCGACCACGGCAAGTCCACCCTTGCGGACCGGTTCCTCGAGGAGACGGGCGCGCTGCAGGCTCGCGAGATGGAGGCGCAGGTCCTCGA
>SCUN01000086.1 GCA_004297655.1 Acidobacteriota bacterium
CCAGAAACGAGATCGCGGCCTCGGCCGAGAGGAGCGCCGGGATGAGCAGCACCAGCTCGGCGGCGAGGAAGCCGCGCGTCGCCGGCAGCACGTGACCGAGCACGCGCCAACGGCCGGCACCGGCCGCGCGCGCCGCCTCGACGTAGTCGCGCGATCGCTCGACCATCACGATGGCGCGCACGCCGCGGGCCACGTGCGGCCACGCAGCGACGGCGAAAAGCGCGGCCATCAGCAGGAAGACGTCCCACGTGGACAGAACGAGCGGCAGCATCGCGCGCAGGACCAGCACGAGATAGACGGCCGGCAGCACCAGCACGAAGTCGGCCGCGCGCATGAGCCACCGGTCGGTGCGGCCGCCGGAGATCCCGGCGAATCCGCCGATGATCACGCCGCAGACGAGCGCGCCGAGCGCGCCCGCCAGCGTGACGCCCAGCGACCATCGCGCGCCCAGGACGAGGCGCGAGAAGACGTCGCGGCCCAGGGGGTCGGCGCCCAGTAGTAACAGCGGTTGATCGCCGGTGAGCGGAAGGCGCCGGGTCTCATCGACCTGGTATTCGCGGCGCAGGCGATCGACGAGCGTCATCGGACGGATGAACGGCGCGTGAAAGCCGCGGTCGTACACATGTACTGGCGTCGGCGGCGCGTAGGCGCGTTCGGCCAGTTGTTCACCGGCGCGATGCGGCGCCAGCCACGGGGCGGCGAGCGTCACCGCGCCGGCGAGCGCGACGATCGTCCATCCGACACGCGCGCCGAGCGTCATTGGGATTCTCGCGCGCGCGGGTCGACGACCGCGCGCAGCAGATCGGCGCTCACGTTGCCGATCGCGAGAAACACCGCGCCCGCGAGCGCGCAACCGGCGACCAGGTCGATATCGCGGCCGCGGAGCGCGTCGTACATCAGGCGCCCAAGCCCCGGCCACGCGGTGACCATCTCGACGACCAGCGATCCGCCGAAGAGACTGCCGATCACGATGCCGTAGATACCGAGCACGGGGCGCAGCGACTGACGCGCCGCGTGCACCCAGATCAGCCGCGACCGCGGCACTCCTCGCGCGGCGGCGGCGACCAGATCGGGCGCGGCGACGACGTCGCGGACGGCCTGAGCCTGAAGGCGCTCGAGCGACGCGGCGAGCGGCAAGGCGAGCGCAAAGAGCGGCAGCGCCAGGCGGCCCGGCTCGACGGGCAACCAGCCGGTTCGCGCGGCGAGAAACAACAGCACCAGCGACAGCACGAGCGGCGGACACGACAGCAGCACGAGCGAGACCGGCCCTGTGAGGCGCGCGACCCAATGGCGCGGCGTGGCGCCGCTGATCACGCCGAGCGGGATGCCGACGAGCGTCGCGACGAAGAGCGCCGCCGCGGCCAGCAGCGCCGTCTCGCCGGCGCGTTCGATCAGCAATTCGCCGACCGGCCGCCGGAATTGAGAGGAGACGCCGAGATTCCCCGACACCACGCCGCGGCCCCATCGGAGGATCTGTTGAGGGAGCGGCTGGTCGAGGCCGAGCCGCGCGCGCTCGGCGCCGATGACATCGGCCGAAGCGCCGATCGCCGAGAGATCCGACGTCGCGTCGCCGGGCGCAAAATGGGTCAGCACGAACGCCGACGCGGCGACGAGCGCGACGAACACCAGCCCGCCGGCGAGCCGGCGCAACGCGAAACTGATCACCGCTTTATCGGACCACCGACGCCCAGGGTTTCAGGCTTCCAGAGTACTTGAGGCTGGAGCGTGGCGGGCGACGCGCCCGTGACGCGCGAGCTCATCGCGATCGTCACCTTCGCCGCGGCAAAGAACACCATCGGTTCGTGCGCGTTGAAGACCTCCTGGACTTTCCGGAACGCCTGCACTCTGGCCGTCATGTCGGTCGTGGACGCGACCTGCTGCATCAGGTCGTCGATCTCCTTTTCCCACGGCGTGGCGGGCTTGGTCTGCTGCGGATTCCAGAAATGGAAGGCGCCCGAGCTCAGCCACAAATCGGCGTTCACGGTGGGATCGACCGAGGAGAACGGCGCGCCGTAGTAGATCGTGTCGTATTCGCCTTTGCCGAATTGGGCGAGCAGCGCGTCGCGTTCGAGCGCGACGACGTCGAGCGTGAGGCCGATCGCTCGCAATTGCTCCTGAACGTTGGCCATCGTCCGTTCGAGGATTGTGTTGCCTTTCCGCGTGATCACCGAGAGGTGCGCCGTCTTGCCGCCGGCGTCGTCGATGACGCCGTCGTTGTTGCGGTCCTTTAATCCGATCGACTCGAGCAGCGCTTTGGCGCGGGCGGGATCGTGCGCCGGATGCGGGAGATCGGGCGCGAACCACTGCGCGTGACCTCGCGTCACGGGGTTGTAGATCGGTTCGGCCGCGCCGAGGAAAACCGTGTCGACGATCTTCTGGCGGTCGACCGCCAGCGAAATCGCGTGGCGGAGCTCCTCGGCCTGGAGCCACGCGCGGCCTTTCGCCGCGGGCGCGTCCGGCACGAGGTTGAACCAGAGACCCACCGGATCGACCGACACGCCGGCGTCGACGAGTTGCACTTTGCCGTCGGCTTTCGCGCGCTCGAGCGAGGCGACGTCTTCAGGGCGGATCTGGTCGGTGATGAGATCGGTCGTGCCGGCCTCGAGCCGCAGCATCTCCGCGTTCTGCTCCGGGACGTACTCGATGTTGATCGCGTCAAGGTACGGGAGCGGGCGCCCGGCGGCGTCCTTGCCCCAGTAGCGCGGGTTCTTCGCGAGCGTCACGTGCTGGCCCGCGACGCGTTCACCGAGGACGAACGGCCCCAGACCCGCGAAGTCCGAGAGCGGCGCCGTCACGCCCCACGCCGCGGCGAACGTGCCGGCGTCGAGCGCGGCTTCGAGCTTGTGCTTCGGCAGAATCGGCAACGCGTCGAGAATCGACAGCCCCGGCCCGTAGATGGCCGGAAACTTCAACAGGATCGTGCGCTCGTCGAGCGCGCGGACGACGATCGGCTGGTCGCCGACTTTCATGCCGCTGGCGATGGCGCTCGCGACCTTCGGATCGTAGAGCGCGCGGAACGTGAACACGACGTCGGCGGCGGTGAACGGCGTCCCGTCGGAGAACTCCGCGGCGCGCAACTTCATCGTGTACGTCATCCCGTCGTCGGCGAGCGTCCACTCGGTGGCGAGCGCGGGTTCGATCGCGCCGGTCGGACGGTTGACGCGGATCAGGTAGCCATTGGTGAGCCTGGAGACGAGTTCGGCGCCGAATTGCGGCACCGCGAGCCGGTTGAAGCTGGACGGTTCGGTGCGTTGCGTGATGACGAGCCGGCCGCCGCCGGCGTCGGGCGCGGGTGAACCGGCGCGGAAGAACCGGTAGAGGCCGAAAACAGCAACCAACGCAAGGATGGCGAGCCCAAAACGACGCATGTGTCCGGCCTCCGAAAAACGGTGTATTATGGTCCGGTTCAGCAACTTAGGGGTATTTGGCACTCACGAAAACCGGTTGCAGAATTGAACGATCGGATACCAATTTGTAACCTAAGTTTTGGGTGGTTTTTGGCTGGTTTCCGGGAGTACGCTGATTTTTGGGGACTTTTTTAACTAAATCCCCGATGTGCCTGTCGGCCGAGTACCAAAGACGGCTGGTACAGTACATGCGTTAAGAGAAGTCGCTCGAAAGGGTTAGGGACGGCGTGTCCCGCCCGGAAGAGTGTGTAGCGTAGATGATGAGCACATTGACTCTAATTCGCATGCGTCCGGCCCGGTGGTTCGCCGCCGTTCTGACGCTTGCCGTACTGGCCCTCCCGGCCGGTGCGTACGCGCAGCATCGAGCGCGCCTGTCCAAGGAAGTCGTCGAGCAGGTCAAGGGCTCTCAGAACAAGAAGATTCAGGTGTGGGTCACGCTGCCGAAGTCGGTGTTGGACCGGCTGTCGGCGACCTATGGCGTGAAGGTCAAGCAGGTCGTCGACGAGGCCGGCGCGGTTATCGAGGCGACCACCGACCAGATCAACCGGATGGCGGACGACGACCAGGTTGACGAAATTTCGTTCAACCACCGCGTCTTCGGCCGTTTGGCCGTGACGACGCAGGCCACCGGCGCGAACAAGGTGTGGTCGGGCGAGGGCAAGTCGTTCGGCGGGATCACGGGCAACGGCATCAACGTCGCCGTGATCGATTCGGGCATTGCCCCGTCGAGCGATCTGGCGCGGCGCGTGGTCTTCACCAAGGACTTCACGCAGGAGAACGGCGACGGCGTTGATTACTACGGCCACGGCACGCACGTGGCGGGGATCATCGCGGGCAGCGGCGCGGGCAGCTACTCGCCGAACATCGCCGCGTTCACGGGCATGGCGCCGGGCGCCGGCATCGTCAATCTGAAGGTGCTGGGCGCGGACGGCTCCGGCACGGTGGCGCAGGTGATCGAGGCGATCCAGTTCGCGATCAACAACCGCGAGCGCCTGAAGATCCGGATCATCAATCTTTCGCTCGGCCGTCCGTCGAATGACAGTTACCAGAACGATCCGCTCTCGACGGTGGTCGAGCGCGCGGTCAAGGCCGGCATCGTGGTGGTGGCGGCTGGTGGCAACCTCGGGGTGTATGAGGGCCAGCAGATTATCGGCGGCATCGAGTCGCCGGGCTACACGCCGAGCGCGCTGACGGTCGGCGCGACCGACACGCACGGCACGGTCTACCGTTCGGACGACACGATCCCGACGTGGAGCTCGCGCGGCCCGGTCGGCGATCCGAACAACCCGTCCTCGTGGATCATCAAGCCGGATGTCGTGGCGCCGGGCGTGAACATCGTCTCGGCGTCGAACCCGGACACGATGCTGTGGCAGAACTACCCGTCGCGCCGGATCACGGGCGCGAACGGCGGCACGTACCTGCGTCTGACGGGCACGAGCATGTCGACGGCGGTGGTCTCGGGCGCGGCGGCGTTGGTGCTGCAGGCGAATCCGCGGCTGTCACCGCAGGGTGTGAAGTTTGCGCTGCAGCTGACGTCGCAGCACATGGCGAATTACGGCCTGATCGAACAGGGCGCCGGCGAGATCAACGTGGCGCTCGCGGTCGACCTAGCGCGCAGCCACAAGCCGCTCGCGTTGCAGATGAGCAACGAGATTGGCGGCGAGCAGGTGAAGGCCGGCGGAGTGGTGTTCGGGAACACGCTGATCTGGGGCAACGCTGCGACCAAGGCGAGTACCTTGATCTGGGGAAACCGATTCAGCGCAAACACGCTGATCTGGGGGAACACCTTGATCTGGGGCAACACCCTGATCCAGAGGAATACCTTGATCTGGGGCAACACCCTGATCTGGGGGAACACCCTGATCTGGGGGAACACCTTGATCTGGGGCAATACCCTGATCTGGGGGAACACCTTGATCTGGGGCAATACCCTGATCTGGGGGAACACCCTTATCTGGGGGAACACCAGTGCAGGCGTTAATAGCAGCACGCTGATCTGGGGCAACACCCTGATCTGGGGGAACACCCTCATCTGGGGCAATGCGAACACTGGCCAAGTGGACGGCACCACTTTGATTTGGGGAAACACACTGATCTGGGGTAATCGCTCTTGCGAACCACCGCCGCCTGGATCTCCTGACGACGGCCCACCGTGCGGGTCGGAGGGTTAGTCATGGGCAGCGTCATGGGGCATTCGGTAGTGGGCAGCGGTTACGGCGGAGGATTCAAAATGGTTCGATCGATCATCGTTTGGAGCTAGGCTAGACTTCGTAGGAGCGACTGAGGCCTTCGTCGCTCCCTCCTTGTTATGTCCGAAACAGCTCCTCCCAGACTGCTCTCTCGGACGCGCGCCTACGTCATCCTCGTCGTAGGCCTCGGAATTGTCGCTGTAGGACTCAGCCTCTCAGACCTAGCTTCACAACCCGCAGACCGCGGCTGGTTCTTGCTGGCGGGCCTCACCTTGGTGAGCGGATTCCTTCCAGTTAAGTTACCGTCGGTTTCAGCGACGATTTCCATTTCTGAGACGTTCGTCTTTGCCGGAACAATTCTCTTTGGGCCGTCCCTCGGCACAATCCTCGTTTTGCTGGATGCTGGCGTCCTGTCAGCCAGGGTCTCCTTCTCAAAGAAGCGCCGACTCCGCACCGAACAGGTCCTCTTTAACCTAGCCGCACCCGCTCTTTCGATATGGGCGGCAGCAAACATCGCCAAGATCCACCCACTGGCGGCACCTCAATCAGTCTCGCCGCAATTCTTTGTCGCCACGCTGGCGGCGTTCACTGTCCTTTACTTCCTCTCAAACAGCTGGCTGGTGACGTTCGCAATCGCCCTTGAGAGGAACGTCCCACCAGTTTCAATCTGGTGGAACAACTTCAAAGAGTTGTTGGTTAACTACTTTGCCGGCGCTTCCATCGCGGCCCTATTGGTCTACAACTCTAAGAGGATCGACCCGACGTTTGTCGGCGTCATTCTTCCTCTCTTGCTCGTCCTGTACCTGACCTATGACTGGTCGACAAAGCGCGTCGAAGCTGAAAGGCAGAAGAACTCAGAACTCAATCGCGTTTTCCTGTCCACGATTGAAGCGCTCGCTATGGCGATCGACGCCAAGGACCAGGTAACGCACGGCCATATTAGGAGAGTGCAGCGCTACACGATGGCGTTGGCCACCGCCCTGGGCATCAGAGATGACAAACAGATTAAGGCGTTAGAGGCGGCCGCCCTCCTCCACGACACCGGCAAACTCGCGGTCCCGGAATACATCCTCAATAAGCCGGGTGCGCTTACAGCATCGGAATTCGAGCGAATGAAGCTTCACGCGGCGGTGGGTGCAGACATCCTAAAGTCGATTGACTTCCCGTATCCCGTTGAGCCGATTGTCCGACATCACCACGAGAATTGGGATGGAACTGGATATCCCGATGGTCTCCGCGGGCAAGACATTCCTCTCGGAGCCAGGATTCTGTCGGTTGTCGACTGTTATGACGCGCTGACTTCGGATCGCCCATACCGGCCAAGGATGACCCGAATTCAGGCAGAACAGATCCTCAAGGATCGTCGCAACAAGATGTACGACGCGTTCATTGTCGATGAATTCATCAAGATTCTCGATCAACTCGAGAGACTCGATGCCGCGGAACAGGGTCGGCCAGGGGTTGGAACAGACGCAACAACCGCTCGGCTGAAGCCCGCTCAGCTCGACGTTATTAGCTCGACAACCGCAGAGGAACGCGAGTTCAACGAGCTCAGCAGAGAACTACCTCGAGCAACTTCGTTGGCGGCCGCGGCTGAAGTCCTGTTCCGGTATCTCGGGAGAGTCATTCCGGCGGAGACGTTTGCCTTCTACGTTCAGAAGCCAGACACTAATAACCTCATTTGCACAGTCGTGGTCGGAGTTGGCTCCAGAATGATCGAGCCTCTGGTTGTTCCAATTGGCGAGAGAATTTCCGGTTGGGCATTTGCGCATCAGCAGATGATCATGAACTCCGATGCCTCTCTCGATCTCGGACCGGTTGCCAGGACACTCGCCACGCCACTCCGGTACGCTCTTGCAGCGCCAATTGTCCAATCTGCTCAATCGACAGCGGTCGTGACGCTCTATGGCAGTCAGAAGTTCGAAAAAGACCATTCGCGGTTGGTTGAGTCAGCAGTGAATCTCTTTCAGACTTCGATCCAGCACTCGCAGGGCGAAGGTAACAATCGGCCTGCACCGGAAGGAATCCCCCGCCCGAAGTTCCACTAGAAGACTCTGTGCTCCATTTGTAGTTGATCCAGAAGTGTCGTTTGGTATTCTCATCCCCAGCCTAGGGGGAATGGGCGTGCTTCCTTTGGCCGCGGAGGTGCGAAGTGCGAGGCAGACCTCGTCAGCCGACGTCGCCGATTTCAGATTCTGGCGAAGCCCCTGTTTCTTCAGAAGCGCAAGCACTCTTTGAGTCTGGCAAGGTCACTGAGGCCGCCGCCGTCGCCAGTAGGCAATTGCTCAAGGCGACTGCGGCAATCGAAATCGCACGCCTGACCTTAGTCAAGTCCACGGCCGAATTTGAAACGGGCTTGGCGACACAGGCAATTAACGACCTGCGGAACGTCATAGAGACTATTTCGGGTCAGAGCGAGCAACTCGAGTTCGCGGCGACACTAGCGATGTTCTCGAGAGAATCTCAGTTTCAGACGCCGACAGAAGTGCTTCCCACACTGAGTCGAGTGAGACAGTTAGCCGCTCGGCTAGGCAGTCCTGACGCTCTTGCCGGACTGCATCTCGCAGTTGCAAGGCTAGAGGCCTATCGCGGGCACTGCGTGGACGCGCGTCGGCATTTGGAGATCGCCAGAACAGCCGCGGCCGGAGCGAATCGCCCGCTGCTTGGGCCGGCAATCAACCTTGTGGACGCCTCACTGGAAACGATTGCTGGCAACCTAAGCCGGGCGACGAATTCCGCAAAGGAATGTTTCCAGCAGTCCGTCTTGAATGGCTTTGGAATCTTGCAGGCAGGCGCCGTCACCAATCTCGGGTTCTTGGCGCTGTGTCAACTTGAGATTAGCCGCGCTCAGGACTACTTGGCTCATGCGTTGGAACAAACAGCGGAACTGAGCTTCATCCGCCTTGCCGCACTGGACAACCTACTCCAGCTGGCCCTCTATGAAGACGACCTTGATCGCTGTGACGTCTTGATGAAGCAGTGTTCCGACATGATTGCGCGACAGTCGGTTCCGAGTCGGTCATGGTACGACCTAGCTCACCAGGTAACGCGCTGCTCTGTGCTGGCCCATGTTGGCGACTGGGAGGGCGTTATCGAGCTGACGAACGAGCTCGATCGGATCGTCGATGGACGCCAGTTCCGTTCGCTCAGAGTTGCACTGCTTTGCGCCAGTGCGAGAGCCTTGGCGAACGTCGGGGAATTCGAACGGGCGCGAGGCCGTCTGACCGCAGCGATTCATGCATGCCCACGCGGCGCCGTCGAACCGCTGATCGTGCTCGAAGCGGCAACGGGCGCCTGCCTTGTTCAAATGGGAGATGGCGAGCGTGGAGAAGCGCATTTCGATCGGGCGCTTTCGGCATCTCGATCTCTTGGTAATCGCTTCCAAGAGCAGCTGATCCTCCGAGAACGGGCGAAATGTCGAATGACTCCTGCCAAGTTATCTGACGCCAGTTTGGACGCGGCAAGTCGTGACAACTCTGAAAGGAGCTTGGTGCTGTCGGATGTGGCGACGATCCTTGGCGCCGGTTCATCGATCGACTTGCTCGCTCACCGTGCGATATCCCTCGTCCAAGGCACCCGACTAGAATCAAGACTTCACTACCGGAGCTTCTTCGAACAGGAGTTCCGTCCGGAGATTTCCATTGATTGGCGAACAACAGCCGAGGGCAGATCTCAAATCGAGCTACGAGGGTCTGATCGGCTAGTCATCCTCGGATTTGACTCTGTGGAATCTCTGGAAGAAGTGACCTTGATAAAGAGCCTCGTCGATCTGCTCCGTGCAGCTGTCCGTCAAGAGACTGGACAGAATGCAATCGCCGGAGACCTGGATCTCTGGCCTGAAACCTCCGGAGGCTCCAATGGCGAGGCGATCTTTGGCTCCCCTCGGATGGCGGAGATCCTGCGCGTCTCCATTCGGCTAGCAGCCACCGATCTTCCGATTCTGATCACGGGAGAGACTGGCACAGGAAAGGACGTCTTCGCTCGGCTGGTGCACGCAAACAGCGGTGCACGACGAGGACCATTCGTACCGTTCAACTGCTCGTCGATCGCCCGAGACTTAACGGAGAGTCAGTTATTTGGGCATCGCCGAGGAGCATTTACAGGTGCAGTTGATGCTCAGCCTGGGGTCATCCGGTCAGCGAGCGGAGGCACGCTGTTTCTCGATGAAATCGGCGACATGGAACTGAGTCTGCAGCCCAAGCTGCTTCGCTTTATCGAGTCTGGCGAGATCCAGACAATCGGCGATTCCAGGCCGACACAAGTCAAAGTCCGGCTCGTCGCCGCAACCAACGCCAATCTCGACGAACTGTCAAGAACAGGGCAATTCCGTCGAGACCTCTTCTTCCGGCTCGGCGCGGCGCAGATCGCGCTGCCGCCGCTGCGCGAACGCAAGGACGAAATCCCGGCGCTGACGGCGTCGTTCATCAATCGATTCTCAAGGGAAACGGCGCGGCCGCGGCTGCGCGTGAGCGACGACCTGATCGCCGCGCTCCTGCTCTACGACTGGCCTGGGAACATCCGCCAACTCGCCAACGAAATGCACCGGATCGTCGCCATGGCCGAGCCGGGACAGACGCTGACCAGCGCGGATCTCTCGCCTATCATCACCGACGGCTGGACCGTCGCGCCGAAAGGCCGCAACGCCGGACGCCAGCTCAGCATCAGCCTCGATCAGCCGCTCCCGCATGCGATCGAAGAACTCGAACGCGCGTTCGTCGACCGCGCGATGCAGGCCAGCGGCGGGCGCGTCGCCGAAGCCGCCCAGCTCCTCGGTATCTCACGCAAAGGCCTCTTCCTCAAACGCCGCCGCTGGGGCCACCTCGATCCCCAGGACGAAGCCGGAGTAGAAACTACCCATTGACCGACAGATTCGGCACCAACTACCCGAGCCGAATCTCGAGACGCCTGCAAAACGGCGCGTTTCCGGACACCGCGATCGGCAGGCGTCTTGCTCCCTAGAGGGGCGGGCCCTGGCGGAAAACCGAGGGAGAGAGTCACGACGTGCTCAGGCTCGAACCCGACACGCCACCGCCAGGGCTTTCTGTTACCATCCCCAAGGTTCATTCACCATCGGTATGCGTACTCTGGCGACCCGCCTCTCCCGCGCCACGCGTCGACGGCTTCTCGTCTGCGCCGCTGTCGCCGTGCTGGCGCTGCCGACTGAAGCGGCGCTCGTGGCCGCGATCGGCGCGCCCGCGTCCGATACGGCGGCGCGCGACTGGGCCGAGTCGCTCTCGCCCAACGACCTGCAGGATGCGCTGCGCGGCGTCCTGCAGG
>SCUN01000087.1 GCA_004297655.1 Acidobacteriota bacterium
GGCACGAAGGTGACATTGCCGCGGGGCGCCGTGCTCTTCGAGCTCGGCGCGCCGGCCGACAGCGTCTACATCGTCACCGGCAGCCGGTTGTCGCTGACGCTGCCGATGATGGTGGGCGGACGCGAGGAGCATGTGCTCATCGAGGAGCGCCAGACCGGACAGGCCCTCGGCTGGTCCGCGCTGATTCCGCCGCACCGCTTCACGCTGACGGCGTCGGCGCCGTTCGGTGCCGAGGTGCTGCAGATCCCGCGCGAGGCGCTGGCGCACCATCTGAAACTGCGGCCGGAGATCGGCTACCTGGTGATGCGGAACGTGGCCGAGATCATCGGTCAGCGCCTGCAGGTGTTCCAGGCGATGTGGTTGCGTGAAATGCAGCGCGTGGTTGAACTCGCCGCGGCTCGTGAGGCGGCGTCATGAAACGCGCGGCGGCGGTGTTGAGTCTCCTCCTGCTCGTCCTCGTGGTCGTGCGATCCGGGCGAGCCCGCGCTGAGACTCCGCCTCAAACGCGTCAGGCACCGCCCCCGGTGGCGGGCGAGACGCTCGAGGTGCCGCCGCCGCCGTTCTCGGACGGCATCTACCCCTGCAACACGTGCCACGACTCGCTCAAGCCCAATCCGACGCGGCGCGTCCTGGAATTCCACGACGAGATCCAGCTGAAGCACGACGAGCAGCACCGGTGGTGCCTGGACTGCCACGACGCGGTCAACCGCGACGTGCTGCATCTCGCGTCGGGCCAGAAGCTCTCGTTCGACGAGTCGTACATGCTGTGCGGCCAGTGCCACGGCGAGAAACTGCGCGACTGGCGCGCCGGCGTCCACGGACGCCGCACTGGACAGTGGAACGGGCACAAGACGTATCTCCTCTGCGTCCACTGCCACAGCCCGCATCAGCCGCACTTCAAGCCGCTCGCCCCTAAACCGGCTCCCAAGCCGCCGATGCGTCCGATCCGCTAGAGGAGCCGCCCATGGAAACCGACGAAGTCCCCGAGGGCAAGTTACCGAAAGGCGTGACGCGGCGCGAGTTTGCGTCGATTGCGGCGGCGGCCGCGGCCGGCTGGCTCACGACCGCGTGCGGCAATCGGCGGCTGCATGAGATCCCGAAAGACAAGTTGCGCTCCGCCGTCGCTCGGATGGAAGCGGAGTACGCCGCGCAGTATGGGCGGGCGGTGCGCGTGTCAGACACCGGACCGATGGACGATGTCGTCTTCGCCTACGCCCTCGACATTTCCCGCTGCGTCGGATGCCGCCGGTGCGTGCACGCGTGCGTCGAGGAGAACAACCAGTCGCGCGATCCGGAAGTGCAGTGGATCCGCGTGCTGTCGATGGACAAGGAGAAGGGCGTCGATTTCAAGGACGCCAATCCGTACTACGCGCCGGAAACGGTTCCCGAGGAAGGGCATTTCTACGTGCCGACGGCGTGCCAGCATTGCCGCAACGCCCCGTGCACGAAGGTCTGTCCGACCGGCGCCACCTGGACCGAGAAGGACGGCATCGTCGTCATCGACTACGACTGGTGCATCGGCTGCCGGTATTGCATGGCGGCGTGCCCGTACGGCGCGCGCCACTTCAACTGGGGGAAGCCGACGCTGCCGGCCGAACAGGTCAACACCAACATGCACGTGCTCGGCAACCGGCCGCGACAGCAGGGCGTGGTGGAGAAGTGCACGTTCTGCATCCAGCGCGTGCGCGAAGGCCGGTACCCGGCCTGCGTGGAAGTGTGCCCGGTCGGCGCGCGCAAGTTCGGCAACCTGCTCGATCCGAAGAGCGAGATCCGCTACATCATCGAGAACAAGCGCGTCCTGCTGCTCAAGCCCGAACTGAACACCATGCCGAAGTTCTTCTACTTCTACGGAACGTGAGGTCCGCGTGAACGAGCTTCGCCAGTTTTCCCGATTCGTCTCCGGCAGCGTCCGCCTCGTCACCCGCGGCAACGGCGCGTACTGGCTGTGGCTGTTCGTGCTGACGGTGCTGATCCTGTCGGGCGCCGAGGCGTTCGCGCGGCAGGTGCGGTCGGGCCTGGTCGTCACGGCGATGCGCGATCAGGTCAGTTGGGGGTTCTACATCGGCAACTTCACGTTCCTGGTCGGCGTCGCCGCCGCGGCCGTAGTGCTCGTGATCCCGGCGTACGTCTACAACTGGAAGCCGATCCGCGAGATCGTCATCTTCGGCGAGCTCCTCGCGGTCAGCGCGATCGTGATGTGCCTGCTGTTCGTGCTCGTGGACATCGGCCGGCCGGACCGGTTCTGGCATTTGCTGCCGATCGTCGGCCACATGAACTTCCCGCAGTCGATCCTGGCGTGGGACGTGCTCGTGCTCAATCTCTACTTCATCGTGAACTTCATCGTCGTCACGCACATCCTGTATCGCGCGTTCCACGGGAAGCACTACAGCAAGAAGGTCGTCGTGCCGCTCGTGCTGCTGTCGATTCCGATGGCGGTCGGCATCCACACCGTGACGGCGTTTCTCTATAACGGCCTGGCGGCGCGGCCGTACTGGAACTCGTCGATTCTCGCGCCCCAGTTCCTCGCGTCGGCGTTCTGCTCGGGCCCCGCGATCCTGCTGGCGGTGGTTCAGCTCCTGCGCCGGTTCACGAAGTTCGAGATCCAGGACGAAGCGATCTGGAAGGTCGCCGAGATGATGGCGTACGCCACGTTCATCAATCTCTTCCTGCACGGCGCGGAAGCGTTCAAGGAGTACTACTCGAACACCGAGCACGCGCTCTACACGCGCTACTGGTTCCAGGGCATCGGCGAGCATCGCACGCTCGTGCCGTACGCGTGGACCGCCGTCGTGCTGAATGTCGCGGCGTTCATCCTCTTCATCACGCCGAAGGCGCGCAAGAACGTCGTCCTGCTCAACGTCGGCTGCCTGGCGACGTACGCCGGCTGCTACATCGACAAGGGCATGGGGCTCATCATCCCGGGGCTCACGCCGGACGCGCTCGGCGAAATCTACGAGTACTACCCGTCCATCGCGGAACTGCGCGTCGCCGCGGGCGTGTTTGCGCTCGGGTTCCTCGTGTTTACGTTGATGCTGAAGGTGGCCGTGCCGATTCTCCTGGGAGAATTCCACGGCACGAAGCCGGCGACTACTTCTTGAACAGATCGTCGAACGCCTTGCGCGCCGCCGCCGACGGGCCGCTGTGACCGCCGTTCGACCGTGATTCCTGGGGAGGCGCGGGCGCCGAATGCGTCTGCTTCTCGACCTTCATGCGCGCGGTGAAGAGCGCGCAGTCGTTCGACTCATCCTTCGGGCTCACGCGCGCCGTGATCTTCTCGAGACACTCGAACCGCGACGAAGAATCGAAGGACGCGCACTGGATGCAGGCCCGCAGCGCCGTGCCGCACTTGCTGCACTTGCTCAGCGTGCCGATGTCCGGACTCTCTTCGTGCCCGCACCGCACGCACCGGAACGTCTCCTTGAACCCCATCATGTTCGGGGTCCGCGGATCGCGCGGGATGCGCGGGTCGAACTTCTCGATGGGCTTTCGCGGCGCGTCGTTGCCTGGTCCACGACGCGGCTCGCGCTTCTCGCGATCGCTGTCCATGTACCCGCGCTGGCTGTATTTCCGATCAGACATTGATCAAGTCACACGTCATAAGTCACACGTCACACCTTTGCCCTGTGCCCTTTGCCCTCTGCCCTCCGAGCGCCGCAAGGCGCGAGGTATGGGCCCTCCAGGATTCGAACCTGGGACCAACCCGTTATGAGCGGGCAGCTCTAACCGCTAAGCTAAGGGCCCGCAA
>SCUN01000008.1 GCA_004297655.1 Acidobacteriota bacterium
TGCCGGCGATCGCGGGACCGCCGATCATCCCGAGACTGCCGCGGAACATCGCCAGCGAGGCCGCCGCCGGCATCTCGTCCTTGTCGACGAGCCGCGGCACCAGCGCGTCCATTGACGGACGCTGCAACCCGCCCACGGCGGCCATCCACGCCGCGAGGACATAGAGCATCCACGGACGGGTGACGCCCGCCATGGCGATGCCCATGAGCGCGGCGCTGCCGATCGAGAGCGCGATGTCGGTGCCGATCGCCATGCGGCGGCGGTCGACCGAGTCGGCCAGCGCGCCGCCGACAAACACCGTCGTCAGGAGCGCGATGAGCTCAGCGAGGCCGAGGAGACCGACCGAGAGCGACGACCCGGTCAGGCGGTACATCTGGTACGGCACCGCGACGAACGTGATCATCGTGCCGAAGAACGACACCGACTGCGCCGCGTACAGAAATCTGAAATCGCGGCGGCGCAGCGGGCCTAGTGGCAGCATGAAGGGCTATTCACCTTGGAGGTCTTGGAGAAGCCCTGTTTCTCCAAGGTCTCCAAGGTGGAATGGTCTTGACCTAACGCGGGAATCGGCCGAGCGCGACGAGCAGCAGCAACCTTGCCTGCCTGACGTTGTCGTCGGCGATGACGGCGGCGGCTTCGGCGTCGCGGAGCGAGCGCTGCGCGTCGATGACTTCGAGGTTCGTCGTCGCGCCGAGGCCGAAGGCGTCGTTGGTGATCCTCAGCACCTCGGCCGCCTGCTGAGCGGCGAGGCGGGTGCTGTCGGCGATGCGGGTGTAGCCGTCGACCGACGCGTTGGCGAGCCGCACGTCGGTGCGCGCCTGATTCTCGATGACGGCGAGCCCGAGGCGCGCGGCGTCGAGGTTCACGGTGCGCGCCGCGACGGCGGCTTTGCGCAGGCCGCCTTCGAAGAGCGTCTGCGTGATCGAGAACGTCAGCCGCCACGAGCTGGTCGCCTGGAAGACGCCGGCCGGCGTGACGTACGACGGATCGAACGACAGGTTGGCGTTCGGCAGCCAGTCCTTCTTCGAATCATGGAGGACGCGGTCGGCCGCCTTGATCAGCGACTGTTGCAGACGGATGTCGGTGCGCGCCGCGATGTCGGCGTCGGTCGGCATCTCGAAGACCGGTTCGGCGCCGGCATCGATGGGGCCATCGGCGACGAGCAGCGCGCCGAGCGCCTCCTGGGCGCGGCGGAGCGCCAGCCGGGCCGCTTCGAGCCGCGCGGTCTCTGAGGTCAGCGCCTGCTGGGCGCGCAGTTCGTTCAGGCGCGTGCCCGCGCCGCTCTGCAGCCGCTTGGTCGCGTAGTCGAGGTGCGCGTTGGCGTTCGCGATCGCGCGCGTGGCGACTTCGACCTGGCGCCGCTGCGCGATCACCGCGAGGTACGCCTGGGCGGTCGCCACCGCGACTTGCCGCTTCACCTCCGCGGTGGAGTTGGTCGCGACCTCGATCTGGTCCTTCGACTGATTCACCGCCGCCCATCGCGACGCCGCGAGCACCGGCACCGTGATGTTGCCGGAAAGCGTCGACTGGTTTCGCGGCTGCGTGATGTCGCCGTCAAACCCGCGCTCGCTGTCGAG
Organism: Acidobacteriota bacterium; assembly: GCA_004297655.1. Classification (GTDB taxonomy): domain Bacteria; phylum Acidobacteriota; class Vicinamibacteria; order Vicinamibacterales; family SCN-69-37; genus SCUN01. The sequence continues at coordinate 1,578 of SCUN01000008.1, forward strand.
CGTCGCGTTGGTGAACGTCGCGGACGCGCTCGGGAGCGTCGCCGCTTTGGCCACGCGCAGCAGCGCGTCGGCGCGCTGGATCGCGGTGGCGGCCTGCGCCACGGTCGGGTTCTTCTCGATCGCGCGATTCACAGCGTCCTGGAACTGGACGGCCGGGATCGGCTCGCTCGCGGGCCGCGCCGGCGTCTGCGCGAACGCGGTCGCGGCGCCGAGCGCCATGATCGCGATGAAGAAGCCGGCCGTCCGCTCCATGTGGCTGCGGTCGCCCTTGCCCGGCGCCAGCGTGCGGATCAGCACGTAGAGCACCGGGATGAAGATGACCGAGAGCAGCGTCGACGCCAGCATGCCGCCGGCCACCGTCGTGCCGACCGAGTTGCGCGCGCCGGCGCCGGCGCCGGTCGCCAGCGCGAGCGGCATGACGCCGAGGATGAACGCGAACGACGTCATGAGAATCGGCCGCAGTCGAATCCTCGCCGCGCCAAGCGCCGCGTCGATGATCGAGTGCCCGTGCTCGCGGAGCTGCTCGGCGAACTCGACGATCAGAATGGAGTTCTTCGCCGCCAGACCGATCAGCATGATCAGACCGACCTGGCAGAAGATGTCGTTCGAGAACCCGCGGAACTTCTGCGCCAGGAGCGCGCCCACCACCGCGAGCGGCACGCCGAGCAGAATGATGAACGGCAGCACCCAGCTCTCGTACTGCGCGGCGAGCACCAGATACACCAGGATGATGCTCAACGCGAAGATGTAGATCGCCTGCGAACCGGCCTTGATCTCCTCGAGCGACTGCCCCGCCCAGGTGAAATCAAATCCGCCCGGCAGATTCTTCCGCGCCAGGTCCTCCATCGCCGTGATCGCCTGCCCGGAACTGAGGCCCGGCATCGCCGCGCCGGTGATTTCGGCCGAACGGAACAGGTTGAAGTGGCTGATGACCGCCGGCGCCGTCGTCTCGCCCAGCTTCACGACCGTGTCGAGCGGCACCATCTGCCCGCCCTGCGCGCGCGCGTAGAACTGCCGCAGGTTCGACGGCTGCGCGCGGAATTGCTGGTCCGCCTGCACATACACTCGATACGCGCGGTTGCCGAAGTCGAAGTCGTTCACGTACTGCGACCCGAGAAACGCCGACAGCGCGTCGGTGATCTGCCCCATCGGCAGCCCGAGGCTCCGTGCGCGATCGCGATCGATCGAGACGGTGAGCTGCGGATCGTTCGCCGTGAAGGACGAATTGAGCCGCGTCACCTTGCCGGAGGTGTTGCCCGCCATCACGAGCTGGCGCGTCGCGTCCGCGAGCACGCTAATGTCGCCGCCCGACTGATCCAGCACTTCGAACTGGAATCCGCCGAAGGTGGACAACCCCTGAATGGCCGGCGGCGCGACCGGAATCACGAGCGCGCCCGGGATGCTCATCAACTGCGGGAACAGCCGGCCCAGCACCGACGTCAGCGACTGCTCCTTCGTCCGGCGTTCCTCAAACCCCTTGAGCCGCACGAACATGAGGCCCTGGTTCGCCGCGGATCCGCTGAAGCTGAAGCCGGCCACCGAGAACATCGCCGCGACTTCGGGCTGCGGCGCGATGATCGCCTCGGCCCGCTTGAGGATGTTCGTCGTGTACTCGAGCGAGGCCCCGCCCGGCGCCTGCACGATCGCGATGAAGTAACCCTCGTCCTCTTCCGGCACGAACGCCGGCGGCACGGACCGATAGACCATGTACGTGCCGAACAGCGAGGCAATGAACAGCGCCAGCATCGCGTACCGCCACCGGATCGCAACGGCCAGCGCCTTCACATAGAGGTTCGTGCCGCCGTTGATGACCCAGTTGATCCCCGCGAACATCCGGTTCGGCTTGTCGTGCTCTTCCTTATCAAGGAGCAACGCCGACAGCGCCGGGGTGAACGTGACCGCGTTGAACACCGACAACACGACCGAGAACGCAGATCGGAAGAGC
>SCUN01000088.1 GCA_004297655.1 Acidobacteriota bacterium
CGCACGGCCGTGGTGGTCACCGGCTTGAATGAGACGACGTTCCACTTGTCTCTTTCCACAGTGTACGCGGACAGACTCTCGACCGGTTTCCACTGGTCGCCATCCTTATATAGGAGCCGCCAGTTGGCCGGCACCTTCACCCCGCCCGAACCCGTGTCGTCGAACCAGAACACCTGAGTTTCGGAGACGGCGGTGGCCTGCGGGAAGTCGTACTGCAGCCACTCGGTGGTGCCGAACGTCGGCCACCAGTCGAAGCTGCTGCCGCCGCTCCGGTTCGAGCGCGTCGGCTCCTCGCCGTCGTTCACCATCTGCTCCGGCAGGTGGCTCTTCTTCGACACGCTGACTTTGCTGGACATCGCGAGCGTCGGGTAGGGCTTCGGCCGAGCCGCGCTCTCGACGCGCGGCACCCACACGGTCATCTCGCCCTTGCCGCGGTTCGCCCACGCGTAGTACGGAATGGCGGTGAGCGGCGTCTCCTTCTTCTGCACGACGCCGGCCGCATTGGTCACGAGCGACGTGCCGCGCGTCCAGATCACCTGCACCCCGCCGAGAAGCGCTGGCGCGAACTCGGTCGTCACCGCCGCCGTGTCGGGCACGAAGAGATTCCTGAGGTTCGCGCCGGGGTTGTCGGGCCACTCGAAGGCGTAGACGATCGGGCCGCGCTGGAAGGCCACGCGGTCCTTGTCCGCAGCGACCTTGTCGTTTGCCGCGATGCGGTGAATGGGCATCGGCAGGTTGAGCGTCACGGTGTCGCCGGCCTTCCACGCGCGGTTGATCCTGACGTAGCCGTTGACGATTCTCGTCGGCACGACGGCGCCGTTCACGCGCAGCTCGGGAATCTTCACGTCCACCGGGCCCTTCGCCGACGTGAACGCGTAGAGGTCGCTCGGAACGGCCTGCGCCATCGCCCACCCGGGGATGCGCACGTTCAGCGCGAACGTGGCGGCGGTCGCCGGGCTCACCTTCATCGACACGAATCCGTCCCACGGGTACTTGGTCGTCTGGGTGATCTGGACCTTCGCGCCGCCGTCGAGCGCGATATCGGCCGTGCCCGCGGCGTAGAGGTTCACGAAGATCGTCCGGTCCTGCTTCGCGTACTGGTAGCCGCTCACCGACGCGACGAATCGCGTGATGTTGCCCGGGCAGCAGGCGACGCCGAACCACGGCGCGCGCGCGTGCTGGCCGCGCGACTCGAGTACGTTCGGGTAGAAGAACGACTTGCCGTCGAGCGACACGCCGCTGATCAGCCCGTTGTAGAGCGTGCGCTCCATCACGTCGATGTACTTCGCGTCGCCGTGCAGCAGGAACAGCCGGTGATTCCAGTAGTCGTTGCCGATCGCCGCGCACGTCTCGCAGTACGCCGTCATGTTCGGCAGTTCGTACGCCGCGCCGAACGCTTCCCCGGCCCCGCTGGCGCCGATGCCGCCCGTGATGTACAGCTTCTTGCCGACGACGTCGTTCCAGATGGCATCGATCGCGTGCAGGTAGCTCAGATCGCCCGTCATGGCGGCGACGTCGGCCATGCCGGAGTACATGTAGCTCGCGCGCACGGCGTGGCCGACGGCTTCGGTTTGATCGATCGGCTTGGCCTGCGACTGGTTGTACGTGCGGCCGGCGCCCTGATCCCCGTCCGGACCGCGCACGTCGAGCATGAACTTCGACAGGTTCAGATACGCGTCCTTCCCGGTGACGCGGTAGAGCTTCACGAGGGCCATCTCGGTGATCTGATGGCCCGGCCAGATCGCGCGCTTGCCGGGGCCGAACGTGTTGACGAGCAGATCCGCAAACTTCGTCGCGACGTTGAGCAGCGATTTCTTACCGGTCGCCTGGTAGTGCGCAACGGCGGCCTCCGTGAGATGACCCACTTCGTATAACTCGTGGCTGTCCACTTTCTCGAGCTGCCAGCGCGCGGCGCCCGCCCACGCGTGCGGCTTCGCGGGGTTGATGGTGCGCGCGGGGTACAGATAGCCATCGGGCTCCTGAGCGGCGGCGATCTTCGCGATCAGGCCGTCCACGTAGGCGTCGAGCTTCGGATCCGGCCGAACGCTCAGCGCGTAGGAGGCGCCCTCGATCACCTTATAGATGTCCGTGTCGTCGAACGGATACCCGGGCATCTTGCGATCGGCGTCGCCGAGCGTGCCCTGCAGCGCCTTCGCGGCGCGGATGAAGTTCTCGACGCGCCCCGTGGTCTCGCACTGTTCGAACGCAAACGGAATCGACACGGTCCGATTGGTCTCGATCTTCGGCGCCCAGAACGCGTCCGAGAGGTGCACCGCCGTAAACGGGACCGGCTGTACCGGGTAGTCCTTGGCAAGATTCTGCGCCTTCACCAGATAACCAGATCCAGCTGCGCCCGCCGCAATCGCCACGACCAGGAGTCTCACGATCCTCATAGGGCGAAGAATACACCCGGCGAATTGGTGTACAACCTATCGCGTGAAGAAGGTCCTCGGCAGCCTCTACGTGCAGGTGCTCATCGCCATCGCCATCGGCATCGTGTTCGGGTTCCTCGACCCCGCCCACGCCACCGCGATGAAGCCGCTCGGCGACGCCTTCATCAAGATCGTCAAGATGCTGATCGCGCCGATCATCTTCACCACGGTCGTGCTCGGCGTCGGCCAGGCCGGCGACATGAAGGAAGTCGGCCGGATCGGGCTGAAGGCGATGCTCTACTTCGAGGGCGTCACGATCTTCGCCCCCATCATCGGCCTCGTCATCGTCAACGTCCTCCAGCCCGGCCGCGGCATCATCTTCGACCCGGCGGCCGTGGACATGAAGTCGGTGTCCGCCTACACAGCGCCGGCACAGCAACTGACGACCGTCGATTTTCTGATGAACGTGATTCCCGACACGCTGGTCGGCGCGTTCGCCCGCGGCGAAATCCTGCAGGTGCTCTTCGTCTCGGTGCTGCTGGGGCTGGTGCTGCTCAAGCTCGGACCCGCGATGGCGCCGCTCACGGGCTTCATTGAGCTGGTGTCTCAGGCGCTCTTCACGCTCGTCGGCTTCGTCATGCGGGCGGCGCCGATCGGCGCATTCGGCGCGATGGCGTTCGCCGTGGGCAAGTACGGCATCGCGGCACTGGTGACGCTCGGCAAACTCATGTTCGGCGTCTACCTCGCCTGCGGACTGTTCATTCTCGGCATCGTGAACATCATCATGGCGATCCACGGATTCAGCCTGATCAGGTTCCTGCGCTACATCGGCGCGGAGATTTTGATCGTGCTCGGTACCTCATCGTCCGAAGCCGCGCTGCCCCGGCTGATGGACAAGATGGAAAAGCTCGGCTGTGCCAAGCGCGTCGTCGGCATCGTGGTCCCGGCCGGGTACTCGTTCAACCTCGACGGGACGTCCATCTACATGACGATGGCCGCGGTGTTCGTCGCGCAGGTGAGCGGCGTGAATCTGAGCATCAGCCAGCAGGTGGGACTGCTGGCGGTGCTGATGCTGACGTCCAAAGGCGCGGCCGGCGTGACCGGCAGCGGATTCGTCACGCTGGCGGCGACGCTGGCGATCTTCCCCGCCGTGCCGCTGGGCGGTTTGACGCTGCTGCTCGGGGTGGACCGGTTCATGTCGGAGGCGCGCGCGATCACGAACTTCATCGGCAACGCCGTGGCGACGTTGATCGTGTCGAAATGGGAGCGCGCGCTGGACGAGTCGGTGGCGAAACGGATCGTCGGCTGAGTAGCCGGCGGGCTTTAGCCCGCCGGGCCCCGCAGGGCTAAAGCCCTGCGGCTACTGCCCGCCGGGCGACCGCAGGGCTGAAGCCCTGCGGCTACTTCCAGAGCGGCGACGGATACACGCCGTCGGCCGTCAGCTGCTTCAACCCGGCTCTCACGTTCTCGCGATCCGCCTGGTGCGTGAGTCCGAACCACGGGCCCGGCGCCGACAGCGCGCGCACGCGGAGCTTGCCGGCCGCCATGAGATCGCTGACGGCTTCCGGCAGGATGGACTCCGACGTCTCCTCGTCGCCGTACGCCTTCAGGAACGACTCGAACTCGTCGGCCAGGAGCGCCAAGGCGGCGTGCGGAAACACCCAGAAGTTCATCGACGCCAGTTCCGCGCCGGTGAGCGTCCGCACGACGTGGTTCACATGTCCGCGCAGCGCGTTGCCCTCCCGCTTGATGTCGCGGACCTCGTCGAGCTCAACGAGATAGCCGTCATCCACGTTGCAGATCCCGCGGATGACCGATCCATGCGACGAGAGCGTCGCGCTGACCGGAAAGAGGATGGCCGACGCGACGCCGGCGGCGTTCGCCTCGTCGCAGGCGGCGCGGGCGCGCAGAAACGCGTCGGGGCCGTAGAAGTCGTCGGCGTTCAGCACGGCGAACGGACCGTCGAGGATCCCGCGCGCCGCGAGCACGGCGTGCACGGTGCCCCACGGCTTGGTCCGCGTGGACGGCGTCGCGAACCATGACGGCACCTGCGACAGATCCTGGACGGCGAAATCGACCGTCAGATCGGCGGGCAATCGCCTGGCGAACTCGCGCATGGCCGGTTCGATTTCGCGGCGAATGATGAACACCACGCGCGTGAATCCCGCGCGCCTGGCGTCGAAGATGGAATATTCGAGCAGCAATTCGCCGCGCGGGCCGACGCCGTCGAGCTGCTTCGAGCTTCCGTAGCGCGAGGCGAGCCCGGCCGCCATGATCACGAGTGTCACACCCTCCAGTGTACCAAGCGCGGCATCGAGGCTGCTATCATTCCCGGCGTGCGCGTATTCGCTGCTGCCGCGTTGGTCTGCTGCCTGGCCGCCGCGCCGGCCGCCGCCCAGGACGACGTGATCGCGCGCGCGCGCGCCGCGTCGCGCGCCGACGGCATCCAGATCCTCGAAACGCATCTCGCCACAGCGCCGCGCGACGTCGACGCCCGCCTCGTGTACGGCCTGCTCCTCTCCTGGGAGGGCCGGTACGACGACGCGCGGATGCAGCTGCAGCTGGTGCTGGCGCAGGCGCCGGCCTACCTCGATGCCGAGGTGGCGCTCATGAACGTGGAGTGGTGGTCGCATCATCCGAAGGCCGCGCGAGCACACGTCAACGCCGTCCTCGCGCGCGACGCGGGCAACGCGCAGGCGCGGCTCGTGCAGCAGCGCCTCGACGCCGAATTGCGGCCGTGGTCGGCCGGCATGTCGTACGGCCGCGACACTTTCAGCGACAGCCGCGCGGCATGGGACGAAAGCGCATTCACCGTTGGCCGGGAAACGCCCGCGGGCTCGCTCATCGCGCGATTCAGCCAGGCCGATCGCTTCGGTCTCCGCGATCGCCAGGGCGAGATCGAGTTCTACCCAACCTTCCGCGCGGGCACGTCGGCGTACATCGAAGTCGGTGTCGGCGACAACGACCGGCTCTATCCGTCCAGCCGCGTCTCATTCGATCTCTACCAGAATCTCGGCCACGGCCTGGAAGCGTCGGCCGGATTCCGCCGGCTGAACTTCTCGACGTCGACGACGATGTACGTCGGCACGTTGTCGAAGTACGCGCGCAATTGGATGTTCACGGGCCGGATCTTCCATGTGCCGGACAAGACGCTCGGATCGTCGCAGACCTATCACGCGCAGGCGCGCCGGTACTTCGGCGCCGAAGGCACCAGCTTCGCGGGTGTGACCTACAGCCATGGCTTCAGCCGCGAGGAGCCTCGCGGCACGGGCGATCTCGTGCAACTCGGCGCGGACACGCTTCGCGGTCAGTTGCAGCTCGATGCCAACGCGACGCTTCGCCTGTCGGTCAACGCGAGCTGGAGCCGCCAGGAACGCGCCGGGCTCGACGCGCTCCGCCAGAACACGTTCGGCGCCGGCGTTATCTTCCGGTTCTGATCGTCACGAGCACGGCGACTGCGGTTTAGTCGTAATATCCGCCGCATGTCGAAACGAGTGTCACGCCGAGAGGCGATCGGTCAGATCGGCGCGGCCGGAGCGGCCGCGGTCCTCCTCCCGAAGTTCGCGTTCGGGCAGGACGGATCGATCACGATCAACAACCGGCCCGTCTCGATCGAGTGCTCCGCCGTCGGCACGACGGCGGTCCGGCTGACGATCCGGCCGATCGAAGGCGGCGCCGGACTCGCCGTGCCCGCGGACGGCGCGCTGACAACAGAGTCGTTCGGCCCGGCGCCGGCCGCGCACCGCACCGCGGCCGCGCTCGCGCGCATGGCGGTCGGCGCGTTCACGATCCGGTTGACCGCCAATCCGCCGACGCTGCACATCTCGCACAACGGCAAGCCGCTGCAGACCCTGGCGTTCGACGCCGCGGGCCCGGCGATGGCGTTCAACCTTTCGACGGGTCCCCTTCTCGGCTTCGGCCAGGGCGGCCCGCAGTTCGACCGCAAAGGACAGACTTACACGAACCGCAGCGGCCAGGGCGGCTATCGGCTCGAAACCCACGGCGGCCGCGTGCCGATTCAGTGGCTCGTCGGCACCGGCGAGGCAATCAGCTGGGGCCTCTTCCTGCACCAGCCGCTCGGCGCGTTCGATCTCACGGGCACCGCCGGCATCTTCACGCCGGCGGCCACTCAGTCGAGCGTGTTTGACATCTTCGTCGCGGCGTCGGCCGAACCCGCGGAACTCATGCGCGCGTTCTCGACGATAACGGGCTTTCCCGAAATGCCGCCGCTCTGGTCACTCGGCTACCTGCAGTCGCATCGCACGATCGCCGGGCCGGACGAGGTCATGGGCGTCGCGAAGACCTTTCGCGAGAAGAAGCTGCCCTGCGACGCGTTGATCTACCTCGGCACGGACTTCTGTCCGTCGGGCTGGAACACGCACAACGGCGAGTTCACCTGGAAACCCGACGTCTTCCCCGATCCGAAGAAGATGATCGACGACCTGCACAACTTGCACTTCAAGGTCGTCCTGCACATCGTCCTCGAGGGGCGCACGCTGACGGGATCGGTGAAGGACCCGTGCACCGCGCCGCCGCTGCCGACCGGCCGCGTGCCGGAGTCGATCAACGGCGCCGCCGGCAACTGGCCGCCGGATCGGCAAGTGAGCTGCTACTGGCCGGCGCACAAACCGCTCTTCGATCTCGGGATCGACGGGTGGTGGCCCGACCAGGGCGACGGTCTCGACGCCTCGTCACGCCTGGCGCGCAACATCATGTATTACGAAGGCTCGCTGATGTACCGGCCGAACGAGCGGCCGTTCGCGCTGCATCGCAACGGCTACGCCGGCATGGCGCGGCGAGCCGCGTTCCTGTGGTCGGGCGACGTCTACTCGCGCTGGGAAACGCTCGCGACGCACGTGCCGAACGCCGTCAACACGAGCCTCTCGGGCATTCCGTACTGGGGCACGGACATCGGCGGCTTCGTCCCCACGGCCGACTTCACCGGCGAACTCTACGTGCGGTGGTTCCAGTTCGGCGCGTTCAACCCGCTGTTCCGCTCGCACGGCCGCACGTGGAAGACGCGGCTCCCGTGGGGCTGGAACACCGGCGAGTTCGGCTTCAGCGAGGTGAGCGGCTATCGCAACGGCGCGCAGGATCCGCCGCTCTCGGAACTGCACAATGCGGCGGTCGAGCCGATCTGCAGGAAGTACCTCGAGCTGCGCTATCAGTTGATGCCGTATCTCTACACGGCCGTTCGCGAGTGTCACGACACGGGCCTGCCGATCATCCGCGCGATGTGGCTGCACTACCCCGACGATCCGATGGCGGTGGCGCGCGGCGACCAGTATCTGTGGGGCCGCGACATCCTCGTCGCGCCCGTCGTCGAAAAGGGCGCGACGTCACGCAAGGTCTACCTGCCCAAGGGCACGTGGGTCGATTTCTGGACGGAAAAATCCGTCGAAGGCGGCCGTGAAGTCACGCGCGAGGTGGATCTGTCGATCACGCCGCTGTACGTTCGCGCGGGCGCGGTCATCCCGTTCGGACCCGTCAAGCAGTTCACTGGGGAGAAGTCCGCGGAGGAGATCACGCTCGTCGCCTACGCGGGCGCGAACGGCACGGGCGCGCTCTACGAAGACGACGGCGCGACGCTGAACTACCGCCGCAACGTTGGACTGAAGCGGACGACGTTCACCTACAACAACGCGACGCGCAAGGTGACGTCGAGCGACCCGTCGCGAAAGTTTACGATCCGCATTGCGGGCACATAAAGGTCTCGCTCGCGACCCACGGCATCGCTTCCGCGTCAAGCGCGCTCCAGCTGCCGTCGTCGGTCGACAACAGCCCGCCCGGCGTTGGTAGCGGCACGACGTTCCAATTGGGCGGCTCGATGCCACGCAGGTAGCGCACGAAGAAGTCGTTGCGTTTCCGCGCGGTGATGGGGCTGCCCGCGCCATGATCCGCGCCCGGGATCACGACGAGCTCGAACTCCTTCGAGGCGCGAACGAGCGCGTTCACCACCTGCATCGTGCTGGATGGATCGACGTTCGTGTCCAGCTCGGGAACGACCAGCATCAAATGGCCCTGCAACTTCGCGGCGTTGTCGACATTCGAGGACGCGGCGTATTCCGGGCCAATCGGCCATCCCATCCACTGCTCGTTCCACCAGATCTTGTCCATCCGGTTGTCGTGGCAGCCCGAGTTGGACACGGCGACTTTGTAGAACTCCGGATGGAACAACACGGCGCCCGTGGAATTCTGCCCGCCGGCCGACGTGCCATAGATGCCGACGCGGGTGATGTCGTACCACGGGTACTTCGCCGCGATCGCCTTGTGCCAGAGAATCCGATCCGGGAAGCCCGCATCGCCCAGGTTCTTCGCCGCCATGTCGTGGAATGCGCGCGACCGATTCGCGGTGCCCATGCCGTCGACCTGCACGACGATGAAGCCGAGCTCTGCGAGCGTGAGCATGCCGGTCTGCGCGCTGAAGGTCTTCGGCACGAACGAGCCCTGCGGTCCGGCGTAGATGTTTTCGATCACCGGGTATGTCTTCGAGGGATCGAAATTCGTGGGACGGATGATGACGCCCCAGATGTCCGTGGTGCCGTCGCGTCCCTTCGAGGTGAAGACTTCGGGCATCTGCCAGCCGGTCGCCGTGAGATCGGTGATGTCCGCCTTCTCGAGTTCCAGCACCAGCTTCTGATCGCTCGTCCGGCGCAGTTCGCTCACCGGCGGCATGTCGACGCGCGAGTACGTGTCGACGTAGTACTGCTGATCGGGCGACCACGTGACGTTGTGCATCGCGCCGGCCGACGTAAATCGCGTCAGACCGGTGCCGTCGAAATTGATGCGGAACCAGTTGAGGAAATACGGGTCTTGTCTTACGGCGCGGCTGTCGCCGGCCTCTGGCCCGCTGTCCATCCCGTTCGCGATGAAATAGATCTGCCGCTTCGCCTCGTCGACCTTCTCGACGTGATGCACCGCCCAGTTGCCTTTGGTGACCTGGTTTTTGAGCTGGCCCGTGACGCCGTCGTACAGATAGATGTGGGACCAGCCGTCGCGCTCCGACAGCCAGAGCACTTCCTTGCCGTCGTTGACATCGAACCGCCACGTCCGGCCCGAGCCGTTCAGCGTGGCGTTGGTCCGCGAGTAGTCGATGAAGGTCTTGCTGGTTTCCTCGATCACGGCGCGCGCTTTGCCCGTCGCCGCGTCCACTTCGATCACGCGATACACCTGGTGGCCGCGCTGGTTGTATTCGAACGTGAACGCGCGGCTGTCTTTCCGCCATTCGAGGCGCTGGTTGGCGTAGGGGTTCGGGAAGAGCGCGTTGTTGACGACGAACTGGGACTTCGCCGCCACGTCGAACACCACCGGCGTGTCGATATCGACCGTGTCGCCAGGCTTGCGATAGAAGCGCGATGACGTCTTGGGCTGCAGCTGGTCGGTCGGCGAGGAGGCGACGTAGGTGACCTGGCGGTTGTAGCCCGGCACACGGCGAAAGGCGGCGATCTTCTTCGAGTCGGGCGCCCACTGAATCGAGTTGAATGTGTAGGCGTTGCCCTCGCTGCCGTCCCAGCTGAGCGCCGTCGCCTCGGCCGCTTTGCCCGCCGGCCGCACGAACACATTGAAGTTCTGAATGAACGCTTCGCTCTTGCCGTCGGGCGACGGCTTGAACTGCGGGGCGTCCTGATTCGGCCCCGGCGCGCCGCCGCCGCGACCCGCCCGGCCAGCGCCCTGGACGCCGCCGTTCTGCGAGGCCACAGTCTGGCACTTGTAATCGACAAGCGAACAACGCAACCTGGTCACCTGAGCACCCGCTGCAACCGCTGCACCCGCTCTACCCGCTCCCCCGACCGAAAACTCGATCGCGGCGCCGTTGTCCGTGTATGTGAACGTGCTGAACGGCAATGTGATGGCCGTCGCCGTGCCCTGGGTCACCGTGTTGATGCCCGCGGCGAGCTTCGCGTGATCGAACGCCGGCGCCTTGGTCGCGGCCGCGGCGTCGACGAGCACAAATTCGTTGCCGCCCTTCACGCTCGTGCGGTACCAGAACTTCGCCTCGGTGCCGATCCAGTTCGGCGCATCCGCCTGGTGGTAGACCTTGCCGCCGGTTCTCGAGGCCACCGTGTTGGCGCGCTCGTAGTCGGCCCTCGCGTCGCCGCCCTGGGCGCCGACGTAAGCCGTCAGGCCCAGAACCAGCATCGCCGCCGCCGTGAGAGTCAGAGTTCGTTTCATAGCGGGCACTTTGCGCCAGCCCTTGCGGAAATGCAAGGAACGGCCCCACTATGTGCGCATGCGCGTCCGTTCAATCGTCCTGGCCACCTGCCTCCTGCTCTTGCCTGCCGCCGCCCACGCCCAGGCCCGCGCGGATAACGTCAAGCGATGCACGAGCCCCGACGTCGCGGCCGACCTGCGAATCGGCGCGTGCACCGCGCTCATCCAGACCGGCCAGGAAACCACGACCGACCTCGCGATCATCTTCTGCAATCGCGGCCTCAGCTATTTCGACAAGGACGATTTCGTGAAGGCGCTCGAGGATTTCGAGCAGTCGCTCAAGCTCAATCCGAACTACGCGGCCGCCGTCGGCGGCCGCGCGCGGGTGATGGCGATCCGGAAGAACTACGCCTCGGCCGAGACGGAGCACACGCGCGCCATCGGCCTCGATCCCGCGTCGCACTTTCTCTACTGGCTCCGCGGCATGACCTATCTCGACGAGGACAAGCTCCCGGAGGCGATCGCCGACTTCAACAAGGCGATTCAATTGAAGCCCGACTGGGGCCAGCCGTTCTTCGCCCGCGCCCGGGCGTACTACCGGCAGAGCGAATACGAGAAGGTCATCGCCGACAACACGACGTCGCTCCGCCTGCTGCCGGAGGAGTACTTCGCGTATTACAACCGCGGGCTCGCCTACGCGGCGCTCGAGCAGTGGGACAAAGCCATCGCCGACTACGACGCCACGCTCAAGGTCAATCCGACCTACGCCGAAGGCCTCGTCGAGCGCGGGCGCGCGTACTTCCAGAAACAGGACTACGCGAAAGCCATCGCCGATCTCACGCAGGCCTTCACGCTCAGCCCCACGTCGCAGGAAGCGGTCTTCACCCGCGCGCGCGTGTATTACGCGCAAAAAGAGTACGACCTGTCGATCGCGGACAACACGAAGGCCATCGCGCTCGATCCCGCCGACTACGTGGCGTTCTTCAATCGCGGGCTCTCGTATTTCGGCAAGAAGGACTACCCGCGCGCGATCGCCGATTTCGACAAGTCCATCTCGATGAAGCCCACCTACCGTTCGCCGGTCTTCCAGCGGGCGCGCGTGTACTACGCGATGAAGGAGTACGACAAGTCGATCGCCGACAACACGCTGGCGATCTCCCTCGATCCGAAAGACGGCGACGCCTACTACAACCGCGGCCTCGCCTACCTCGACAGCGACCGGCTCGAACAGGCGCTCGCCGACACGCAGACGGCGATCTCGCTCCAGCCGGGCGACTACGACGACCTGATGCAGCGCGCCACGATCTACCAGCGGCTGAAGCTGTTTCAGCTCGCTGACGCGGACTATGCCGAGCTCGTCAAAGCCGACCCGAAACGCACCTACGCGGCGAGCCTCAAGGCGCTCAACCGCACGATGCTCAACCAGGTCGCCGAAGCGGTCGTGGATTGCGACGCGCTCGTCGCCGCCGCCCCGACGAGCCATGTCATCAACGAGACCTGCGCCATGGTGTACCTCAAGGCCGGCGATCTCAAACGGGCGCTCGCGGGTTTTGAGACCGCGCAGAAAGACGCCGGCGACACCGACGGCCAGCCGTTGTACGGCAGCGGCCTCGTCAAGCAGAAGCAAGGTCTCGCGGTCGCGGCGAAGGCCGACTTCGACGCCGCCCTGAAGCGGAACCCCAAGATCGCCGACTACTTCACGAGATTTGGCCTGATCCGATAGCCCGGCCGCGCCGCCTGTAACATAGACGGCATGCCCGAATCGATCCTGATCGCGGAAGACAATCCGGCGCAGCGTGTCGGACTCCAGCAGCTCATTCGCAGCTGGAATCTCGGGTTCGACGTCGATGTCGCCGCCGACGGCGAAGAAGCCCTCCAGAAAGTCGTCCTGCGCCCGCCCACCATCATCCTCAGCGACATGGTGATGCCGCGCATGAGCGGCCTCGAACTGCTGAAGTCGGTCAAGCAGCACGATCCCTCCGTGACGGTCGTGATTCTCACGGCGCAAGGCTCGGTCGAAACCGCCGTCGAGGCGATCAAGGACGGCGCCTACGACTACCTGATGAAACCGGTCGATCCGCAGCGGCTGCGGATCGTCATCGACCAGATCCTCGACCGCGGCCAGACGCGGCGGGAAGTCGAGTCGCTCAAGCGGCGTCTGCGCGACACCGGCCAGTTCGGCCCGATGATCGGGCAAAGCCCGGAGATCAAGCAGGTCTACCACATCATCGAGCAGGCCGGCCCGACCAACGCCTCCGTGCTCATCACCGGAGAATCGGGCACCGGCAAGGAACTGGTCGCGCAGGCCATTCACGGCGCGAGCCTGCGGAAGCACCAGCCGTTCGTCGCGATCAACTGCGCGGCGATTCCCGACACGCTCATGGAAAGCGAGCTCTTCGGCCACGAAAAAGGCTCCTTCACCGGCGCGCTCACCCGCCGGCAGGGCTGCTTCGAACTGGCGGATCGCGGCACGCTCTTTCTCGACGAGATCGCCGAGATGGTGCCGGGCATGCAGGCGAAGCTGCTCCGCGCCCTTCAGGAACGGAAGTTCCGGCTCGTCGGCGGCACCGAGGAGAAGACCGTCGACATCCGCGTCATCGCCGCCACCAACCTGGATCCGAAGCGCGCCATCGACGACGGCAAGCTGCGCGAGGACCTCTACTACCGCTTGAACGTGATCGGCGTGCATCTGCCGCCGCTGCGCGAGCGCGTGGACGACATCCCGCTGCTCGTCGAGGCGTTCATCAAGGAGTTCGCGGCCGCGAATCAGAAACCGGTCGCGGGCATCGACGAAGCCGCGATGGCGCGGCTGACCCGCCATCGCTGGCCGGGCAACGTACGCGAGTTGCGCAACGTGATCGAGCGCGCGGTGATCATCACGCGCGGCCCGATGCTCTCGGCCGCCGATCTGCCGGGCCTCGGCGACGCGCAACCGGCGGCGGCGCCCGAGGGCCCGAGCGCGCTCGCGCCGGGCATGACGGTCGACGAAGTGGAGCGGCGGCTGATCGACCTGACGCTCGCGTCCACGGGCGGCAACAAAACCAAAGCCGCCGGGCTCCTCGGCATCAGCGTGAAGACGCTGCACAACAAGCTCAAGGCGGCCGGCGCGGACGCCGGCACGGAGCACGACGGCTGATGCGCTTTCGCCTGGGGCTGAAAGCCAAGCAGGTCATCGGCGTCACGCTCATCGTGACGCTGGCGATCGCGGCCCTCACCTCCGTCTACCTCGCGCTGATGGTGCGCGTGTGGCTCACGCAAACCGAAGCGCGCGGCGAGCTGGTCGCCAAGTCCGCCTATCAGCGCGCGTTCGCGATCGCAGCCACCGATCAGTCCGGCGATCTGGCGGCGGCGCTGCGCGCCGATGGCGGGCTCCGCTCCATTCTCGAGGCGTCGCTCTTCGATCCGAGCGTCACGTTCGCGGCCATCACCGACGCGCGCGGTCTCGTGATCACGCACAACGATCCGAACGAATACGCGCGCCCGCTCAATCCGGGTCAGCCGCTCAGTGACCTGATCGACGCCGGCCCGATCGTGCAGCTCCGCGCGATCTTCCGGCCGGAAGGCGGCACGTACGACGTCAAGCAGGATCTGCTCGTGAGCGGCGGCACGGCCTTCGGCGCCATTCATGTCGGCGTCTCGACGCTGCTCATCCGCGGCCAGATCGAAGACGCCGTGAACTGGCTGAAGTGGCCCGTCATCGGCGTGCTCGCCGGCACGATCTTCATCGCCTTCCTCCTCGCCAGCGTCGTCCTCCGCCCCATCGCGGTGATCAGCAGCAAGGTCGCCCGCCTCGGCCGCGGCGAATTCGACACCGGCGTCGAGCTGCCCGACGATGCGGAGTTCCGGGACGTGTCGGAGTCGATCAAGGCGATCGGCGCGCGGCTCGCGGCCGGCGGCAGCGGCGACGCCCGCCAGCTCGTCGCGCTGTCCCGCCTCAACGCCGGCATCGCGCATGAGATCAAGAACCCGCTCAACGCCATGTCGATCCACCTGGAACTGCTGCGCAACGAGATCGGCACGGCGCGCCCGGCCGCGGAATACCTCGCCGTGATCACCGAGCAACTGCGCCGGCTCGACGACGTCGTGCAGACGTTCCTGAAGTTCTCGCGGCCCGAGCAGCTGACGCTCCGCCCGACCTCGCTCGTCACGATCCTCCAGAACATCCGCCCCATCGTCGAAGCCGAAGCCGAACCGGCGGGGGTCCGCGTGGAGATCCATACGGCGCCGAGCCTGCCTGACGTGCGCGCGGACGGGCCCTCGCTGCAGAACGCGATTCTGAATCTCGCGTTGAACGCCTGCCAGGCCATGCCGGGCGGCGGCGCGCTCACGATTGCCGCGGAGCGCCGGCCCGGCGGCCAGGTCGCGGTCACCGTGACCGATACCGGCGTCGGCATTCCGGCCGACCAACTCGACAAGATCTTCAATCTGTATTTCACGACGAAGCCCGGCGGCACGGGCGTCGGGCTGGCCATGGTCTACCGCACCGTGCAGATGCACGACGGCACCATCACCGTCGAATCGGCGCCCGGTCGCGGCACGACATTTACGATGACGTTGTGGGCCGAAGACGCCAGGTCGGCGTCATAATCAGAAGGATGCCCCGCGGTCTGCCCCTCGCCACCAGTGCCCTGCTCTCCTTGCTGTTGGTGCAGGGGTGCTCGGGTGCCAAGGCGCAGGTGATGCTGCCGGACCCCAATCCGCTCAACATCCCGCAGGCGCCCGCGCGGGTCGTCGTGCCGCCGGCGCCCGAACCGCCGCCGGTCGTGACCGAAGCGACGCCACCCGCGGCCTCGACGACCACGCAGAATCCGCCGGCAAACACCACGCGCTCGAATCGAGAGACGCGTCCCGCGACCCCGCCGCCGGCCAATCCGCCGGCCGCGACGCCGCCCCCGACCGTGCCGCCCGCGCCGACCACGACGCCGCTCGAAACGCAGGCGAATCAGAGCGAGCTCGAGCAGCGCGCGCGCGGACTACTCGCCTCGGCGAACGCCGCGCTCGACAAGATCGACTACAAGGCGCTCAGCCTGGACGGCAAGACGCAGTTCGACACCGCGAAGCGATTCACGAAACAGGCCGACGAGGCGCTCAAGGCCAAGAACATCGTCTATGCCTGGCAGCTCGCGGACAAGGCGAACACGATCGCGACGCTACTGCTGCGTCACGCGTAAAGCCGACCGCAGGGCTGAAGCCCTTCCGCAGGGCTGAAGCCCTGCGGCTACCAAGACGTTTTGATTTGTTCCCACTCGGCGCGCATTGCGGCGACGAGCGCGGCCGAGTCGTGCGCGTCGAGCGAGCGCGCGCGCTCGGGAATGATGGCGGTGGTGACGAGCAGATCGAGATCCGCGCGCGCGGTCACCCGATCGGGGGCGGTGCGCGACCGGATCCAGGCCGCGATCGCCGCGTGCCAGGCGCGATCGAGATCCCCGGTGCCCCGCGCGGCGGCCGCGATCCAATAGCCGGCCGCGGTTGACGAGGGATCCCGCGCCAGCTCCGATTGGCCGCGGCTGAGAATTCGCACGTAGAAGTCGCGGCGGCCGGCATCGGGCGCGAGTTGCGCCGCGCGATCGGCCGCCGTGGCCCACCAGTCGAAGAGCGCCCGGCGCGCGCCGAGCAGCGGCGCGGGCGCCGACGCCGGCGTGTCGAGCAACGCTTCGAACAACTCGGCGGCGGCGCCGGGCCGCCCTTCGAAGTACACGGCGATACCGAGCCCGACCGTGTAGTCCTGCCGCTCGGCCGGCGAGAGCCGCGCGGGCTCCACGAGATTCAGCAGATCGTGGGCCGTCGCGAGGTCCGTGGGCTCGGACTGCACCCGAAACCGCTCCAGATGCGAGCGCGACAACACGAGGTTGGCGGAGTTGACCAATGCAGGAGTTTTCCGCGCTTCGGCGGCGGCGGCGATGGCGGCGTCAAACTGGCCGGCGTTATAGGCCTGCCGGGCGCGCGACAACGGGGGCTGGGCCGGCTGGGCGAGCGCCGGCTGCCCCATCCCGGTGATCAGCACTATCCCCAGCAGCACCCGTAAATTCATGCGTCCAGTCACTTTAAACCATGTCGTTCTTTCGCACCCGGCGTAAGTCTTACTGTGGGCGTTGCCGGTATTGGCTGGGAAGTGCACACGGCTGCACTGGCACAGGAATTGAAGTCCTCATAGGCGTGCGCAGCTTCCCCCTCGCCCTGATCGCCGCCGCCAGCCTGGTGCTGGCGCCGACCGCAGTTGCGGCCCGGCAGGACCCGAGGCAAATGCCGACATTCCGGTCATCGGCCTCGCTCGTCGCGGTGACCGCGGCCGTGCGGCGGCCGGACGGATCTGCGGTGACCACGCTCACGGCGGCCGATTTCGAGGTCCTCGACAACGGCGTCCCGCGCCAGATCACCAGCTTCTTCTCGGACGCGGCGCCGGCCTCGCTCGTCGTGCTCTTCGATCGCAGCGGCAGCATGCGGGTGGCCGGTCGAACGGAAGCGGCGCGCGAAGTGGCGCGCCACATGATGGCGTGGCTCCAGCCGGACGTCGATCAGGTCGCGTTGCTGGGCTTCGACGACGCCGTGGCGCGGCTCCAGGCGTTCACGCCGGCACCGGGCAACATCCTGGAACAGATTGACCGCGTCGAGGCGTTCGGGTCGACATCGCTGACCGACGCGGTCGCGATCGCCGCGAACGAAGTCTCCGACAAGCGGACGCGCCGCGCGGTCGTCGTGCTGACCGACGGGCAGGACACGAGCAGCCGGCTCACGCCGAGCGCCGTAGCGACGTTCGCCGCCGCGATCGACGTGCCGGTCTACGTGCTCGTGCCGCAGATCGGCGTGGAGCGCGCGACGGGCGCGGGCGTGGACGCCGGGCTCGTCGAGCTGGCGCAGCGCACCGGCGGCCAGGTCTTCATCGTGACAACGCCCTCGGAGACCAGTATCGCGACGCGGACCATCGCGTCGGACCTTCACCACCAGTATCTGCTCGCGTTCGAATCGGACGGCAAAGCGGGCTGGCACGCGCTCGAAGTGCGCGTGAAGCAACAGAAACAGAAGTTGATCGTTCGAGCTCGAACCGGCTACGACGCCGGCAGAACCCACTAGGAGGCAGGAATATGCGCAAGACACTCACGGCAGCAGTACTTCTCGTATTCGCAGTTGGCGGCGGCACGGCGTGCGCCACCAAGAAATATGTGAACACCCAGGTGACGGGCGTCAACTCGAAGGTTGACACCCTGTCAAAGAGCGTCGAAGACACCCAGCAGCGGACGCGTCAGAACGAAGACAAGATCGCGGGCGTGGACCAGAAGGTCGGCGTGGCGCAGCAGGCGGCCAATCAGGCGCAGAACGCCGCGAACAACGCCGGCACGAAGGCCGACGCGGCGAACGCGGCGGCGGCGGCCGCGGCGGCGAAAGCCGAAGAGGTCGATCGCGCGTCGAAGCGCCTGACCTACACGGTGACGATCGACGACAGCCAGGGCAACTTCAAGCTGAACTCGGCGAAGCTGCCCGACGAGGCGCGCGCGAAGCTCGACGAGCTCATCGCGAAGGTGAAGGCCGATCCGCAGGGCGCGTACTTCGAGATCGAGGGCTACACGGACTCGACGGGCGATCCGGCGGTGAACCAGAAGCTCGGCCTGGCGCGCGCGGAAGCGGTGCGTGAGTACCTCTACAAGCAGCACCAGATTCCGCTCCACCGGATGAACGTCATCAGCTACGGCGAAGACAACCCGGTGGCCAAGAACAACACGAAGGAAGGGCGCGCGCAGAATCGGCGCGTCGTGATCAAGGTCCTCATCTAGCAAGGCAGAGTGCCAGGGGCCTTGGGTCCCAGGGTAAGAGCCACAGAGGGTCAGAGTGCCAGGCACTGGCACTTTGGCCCTTTTGCACGTTTACCCTGGGACTCTAGGCCTTTGGCACTCTGGGTGTATCTGATAAAGTACTTTGGCTAAGCAAGGGCCGGCATAGCTCAGTTGGCAGAGCGGCTGATTCGTAATCAGCAGGTCATCAGTTCAAGTCTGATTGCCGGCTCCATTCTTCCCCCAATCCAGTGCGCGAACCGCCGCCTCCACGCGGCCGGCCAGCGCGGCGTATTCCGCGCTCTCGAGCGTCATTGGCGCGCCGAATCGCACGGTCACCTCGCCGCGGCGCGGGCGCTTCCACGAACGGTGCAACACGCGATCGACGCCGACGAGTCGCACAGGCACGACGGGAATATGTAGCCGCGCGCCGAGCATGCCGATGCCGGGCCGGAACCGATTGATCTCGCCCGCCTCGGTGCGCTTCCCTTCCGGAAAAATCAGAATCGACTGCCCCGCGTCCACGAGCCCGCCGATGTACCTGAGCGTCTGGCGCGTGGCGCCTTCGCGCTGGGCCAGCGGGAATCCGTTGAAGACGAGCGCGGCCAGGTAGTAGAGGACTCGACGCGTCGCGCCCTCGTCGAAGAACTCCTTCCACATCGCCACGGCCAGGCTCCTCCGGAAGCGCGCGGGCAGCGCCTTCAGGATCACCGGCGTGTCGAAGTGGCTCTGGTGATTGGCGGCGAAGATCACCGGACCGGTGAGCGCTGAAAGATGCTCGACGCCTTCGACGCCGACGCGCGCGTAGTAGCTCGACAACGGCAGCACGAATACCCTGAGCGTCATCGCGCGAACGGCGCTCGGCAGCCAGCGCCGGCTCCACGCTGGGAAGCTGACCGGCACGACGGGCCCGCTCTCCGGCGCTTTCTCGACCAGGCGCTGGAGGTCCGTGACCGTGCGCGCTTCGCTCACCGCGGCCTCGCTCAACTCGACCTGCGCCCGGTCTTCGAGCGCGGTCATGAGCTCGATGCGATCGAGCGAGGTGAGCCCCAGCTCGTCGAGTGACGCGTCGCCGGCCGCTGGCCGGCCTTTCGTGTAGCGCGAGAGCAGCGCCGCGAGATCGCCGCCCGGCGGCGCCGCTGACGGCTTGGCGACGACGCCGCTCCGCACCCACTCGCGCACGTCGCCGCGCTTGAGCTTGCGTAGCGACCCGGTGCGCGGCAACTCGCCCGTCGTCCACACCGAGAAGTCGCGGATGCGCTGATGGCTCTCCAGCTGGCGGTTTGCCGCGGCGACGATGGCCGCGGGGTCCGCGCCCGGCGCCAGCACGAGCACGGCGTGCACTTCTTCGGCGTGGTTCACGACGTGGCCGACCACCGCCGCTTCTTTCACGCCCGGCTGCGCCTCGAGCACGCGCTCGATGTCCTGAGGAAACACCTTCAACCCCTCGGGCGTGGCGATGAGGTCCTTCTTGCGGCCGCGGATCACGAGCCGCCCGGTGTCATCGAACGCGCCGATGTCGCCCGTATGGAACCACCCGTCGTCGACAGCCGCCGACCGTTGCCCCGGCGCGCTGAGGTAGCCGGCCGTCACGATGTCGCCTTTCACCAGGATCTCGCCGTCGTCACCGATCTTCACTTCGACGCCTTCGATCGGTTTGCCGACGGTCCCGTGTTTCGGCGACAGCGGATGGTTGAACGTCACCATCGGCGCGGTCTCCGTGAGCCCGTAGCCCTGGATCACGGCGTAGCCGAGCCGCCGCCACTCGTCCTCGAGCGCCTGATCGAGCGGCGCGCCGCCGAGCACGAAGCCGACGCACCGCCAGCCGAAGAGCCGCCGCACGTCACGGTGGCGCCACAGCCGGCGCGTGATCGGTTCTTCGCGAGCGTCGCTGGCCGACGACGCCAGTTTGATGACGCGGTCCCGCAGCATCGCGAGCACGCGCGGCACCGTCACGACGAGCGTGATCCGATGACGCCGGATGTCGCTGATGATCTGGTCGGGGTTGTGGCTCGTCGTGAAGTACGTCGCGCCGTTCACGATCGGCGGAAAGAACATCGAGAGCGCCTGTCCGAACATGTGCGTGAGCGGCAGCAGATTCAGAAGGCGGATCCGGCCGGCCCATCGCAGGTAGCGCCGGTACGGTTCGATCAGGCGCTCGATCGGCCGGATGTTGGCGACGAGATTCCGGTGCGTGATCAACACCCCGCGCGGCTCGCCCGTCGTCCCCGACGTGAACACGATCTCCGCGATGGACTCGGCTGTCACCGGCGCGCGTGTCTCGGGCGCGGTCTCGACCCACTCGATGCTCTCGAGCGGCCAGACCCACAGCGTGTCAGGCAGCGCCGAGACCGGCATCGCCGCGCCGGCGATCACGCCTTTGGGCCGGGCGATGGCGACGATGCGGGCGACGAGCTCCGGAGACGATTGCATCTCGACGGGCACGGCCGCGACGCCCGCGATGAGGCAGCCCCAGAACGCGACGACCCACTCGGGCCGGCTCTCCGCCCAGATCATCACCGCGTCGCCCGGGGCGACGCCCGCCGCGCGAAGCCGATCGGCGAAGGCCGCCGCCGACGACGAGACGGCGCGGCCGGAATGGGATCGCGTCCGCACGCCGTCGTCGTACACGAGCGCCTCGGCCTGTCCCCGCACGTAGCGATCGAGGAAGTCGAGGAGCGTCTGCATTCGCGCCGCTCCTGATTATGCAACGCAGCGCAACGTCGCCGCGCGAAGTCTTGATGTGTCCACATGACGATGCTAATGTGGACACACTATGGTGAGTCTGGGGGTACGCGCGCTGAAGGGGCGGCTGAGCCACTACCTGCGCCGGGTCGAAGGCGGCGTCCATCTGACGATCACCGACCGCGGCCGGCCGATTGCCACGATCTCGCCCGCGGCGCCGGCGCCGGTACCCGCGTGGCTGCGCGAGATGATCGCCAAGGGTCAGGCGACCTGGAGCGGCGGCAAGCCCGCCGGCCTGGCCAGGCGGATTCCGACGAAGGGCAAGCCGGCGTCGCAGCAGATCCTCGAGGATCGGCGGTGATCGTGTACGCCGACAGCAGCTCGCTGATCAAGCTGTACCTCAGCGAGTCCGGGTCGCCGGCCGTTGTCGATCTGGTCAGCCGCGCGACGGCCGTGGCCACGTCGGCGCTGGCCTATTCGGAGGTTCGTTCGACGTTGGCGAGGCGCCGGCGCGAGCGCACGATGACGCCGGCGCAATTCAGCGCCGCGCGGGAGCAGTTCGAGTCCGACTGGGCGACGCTGATCGTCCTGCCCTGCGACGATGCGATGGCGCGGCAGGCCGGCGCGCTGGCCGAGAAGCACGCGCTTCGGGGCGCCGACGCGGTGCACCTGGCGTCCTTCGAACGTCTGCTGGCGTCAACCGATCACGATGACGTGGAGTTTTCGTGCGCTGATGAACGTCTGAATCAGGCGGCGCGAAAGCTCGGCTAGTTCCTAGGACAGGGCTTCGTCCAGCTGCCGCTTCAGGTGGCCGAACCGCTCGGCGTAGTCTTCATGCGCCGCGCGGATGACCAGATGCGCTTCCTCGCGGCCGAAGATGTGCGCGACCTCCGTGGGCTTGCTCGGCGCGCCCGGCTTCCATTTGTAGGTCTCGAAGTAGTGCACCAGCCGGTCCACGACGGCTGAGGGAATCTCAGAAATCTCCTGGAACGCGCCGTAGAGACCGTCGCCTTCGAGCACCGCGATGATCTTGTCGTCGGCTTCGTTGCCGTCGATCATGCGCAGCCCGCCGACCGGGCGCGCCTGCAAGAGCAAGTCGCTGTGCGTGATCGCCGACTGCGTGAGCACGCAGACATCGAGCGGGTCCTTGTCGCCTTCGATCCCCTGCCGCCCCGTGCGCGCCGCCGTCAGCGCCCCGATGCGCGAGCCGCAATACGTCTGCGGAATGAACCCGTACGGCGCCGGGCAGATGTTCGAGTAGAGCTGCGGCCGATCGACTTTCAGATAGCCGGTGGACTTGTCGATCTCGTACTTCACCCGGTCGGTCGGCACGATCTCGACGAAGCACGTCACGACATCAGGCGCGCGTGACCCGAGCGACACTCCGTGCCACGGATGGCTGCGAAAAAGGAGGCCGAGGAGTTTGCCGGGATTGTCGGTCGTCATGGGTTCCTGTCGATGCGGTACACGTAGCGCAGCAAGCCCGCGTTGAGCA
>SCUN01000089.1 GCA_004297655.1 Acidobacteriota bacterium
CAAAACCGTTGGTGCTGACGTTCTTTCGCACCAACGGTTTTGCCGGCGGGCCGTACGTCCAGCTCGAATTCACCCCCGATGCGGAGGCGTGAAGGAGATCGCCATGGCTGAAGTCACGGTAGACACTCTCGAAGGCGGCGCGCTCTGGCGCGTGACCTTCAGCAACGGCACCGGCAACATTCTTGACGGCGAGACCATGCGCGGGATCACCGAGGTGTTTCGCAAAGCCAGGGCCTCGGCGCCGCTCAAGGCGATCTGTCTCACCGGCGCGGGCAAGCACTTCTCGTTCGGCGCCTCGGTGCAGGAACACATGCCGGGCCAGGTCGAGGCGATGTTCGCCGCGTTCAGGGACCTGGTCTTCGCCATGCTCGATGCCGACGTCGTGACCATCGCGGCGGTGAAGGGACGCTGTCTTGGCGGCGGGCTCGAGGTGGCGGCGCTCTGCCATCACATCGTCGCCACCGGCGACGCGAGATTTGCGCAACCCGAGATCACGCTCGGCGTCTTCGCGCCGGTCGCCTCGATCGTGCTCGTCGACCGCATCGGCCGCGTCAATGCGGAGGATCTGTGCCTGAGCGGTCGAACGATCGATGCCGGCACCGCCCATGGCATGGGCCTGGTGAACGCGATTCACGAGGATCCCCTGGCCGCCGGGGTGGCGTGGGCCCAGGAGCAGTTCGGCGCGCACTCGCCGTCAAGCCTGCGCCACGCGGTCCGCGCGGTTCGCGCGGACCTGAAGCGGCGCATGCAGAACGAACTGCCGGCCCTTGAAACCCAGTACCTGCAACAACTGATGAAGACCGCCGACGCGGTCGAGGGGCTGACCGCGTTTCTCGAGAAGCGTCCGGCCACATGGAGGCACGCATGAGCGACACCCCGACCATCGCGTCGCTTGTTGGCCGCGCGGATTCGATCTATCGCGACTACTCGCTCACGACCGTGCGCGAGTGGAAGGCCCGAACGGGCGGTCTCGCCATGGGCTTCATGCCGATCTACATTCCCTGCGAGATCCTCGACGCGCAGGGCGTGCTGCCCGTCGGTCTGATGGGTGCGCGCGACGATCTCGAGATCATCAAGGGCGACGCCTACTACCAGTCGTACATCTGCCACATTCCGCGCAGCACGATCGAACTCGGTCTCAGCGGCCGGCTCGATTGCCTCGACGGCGTGTTGTTTCCGGCGATCTGCGACGTGATCCGGAATCTGTCCGGCATGTGGCAGATGCTGTTTCCGACGAAGCTCGTCCGGTATCTCGATGTCCCGCAGAACTTCGAGCCGGCGATCGGCGGCCGATTCTACCGGCACGAGCTCGAGGAACTCGCCGAGGCGCTCACCAGCCGAGGCGCCCGGCCGTATGACGCCGAGGCCCTGCGCGGGTCGATCGCGCGCTACAACGCGCTTCGCCGGGAAGTCCGCGCGCTTTACGCGCTTCGCCAGCGCCTGCCGTGGAAGGTCCCGACCTCGGAGTTGTACGTCCTGCTGCGCGCCGCGGTGGTCCTGCCGGTCGATGACGCCACGCGCATGCTGAGCGAGTATCACGGGCTCGCGCTCGCGGATGAGTCACGACTGCCGCTCGACCAGGCCCGGGTCATGCTTACGGGTTCGTTCTGCGAACAGCCGCCTCTCGGCCTCATCCGAACGCTCGAACGGTCCGGGTGCTACATCGTCGACGACGATTTCGTGCAGGTGCATCGGTGGATTCAGTCGGACATTCCACTCGACGGCGATCCGATGGAGCAGCTGGTGCTGGCGTTTCTCGGCGATGCGATGGCGAGTCCGACGCGGTACATCGATAAGGCCGAGAAGGGCGCGGACCTCGTTCTGCGGATCCAGCGAAGCGGCGCAGAGGGCGTGTTGTTCGCTTCGCCGAGCTTCTGCGATCCGGCCCTGCTGGATCAGCCCATGGCGGTTCGCGCCGTCGAGCGGCACGGCATCCCGTGGACGGCGTTCAAGTACTCCGAGAACACCGGACAGTTCCAGGTCATTCGCGAGCAGGCCGGCACCTTCGCCGATTCCATCAAGCTCTGGAGCGTGGCATGACACCGACAACGCAAACCGCGAAGAAGGACGACAGCCAGGTCCGGCAGAAGGAGATGATTGCCCGGCATTACGACAAGCTGGCGGCCGCGCCGCAGACCGGCGACAAGAACGTGTACACGTTCGTGCCCGGCAACCTCACCGAGCTGCTGCTCAGCTTCGATCTCCTGCCCGTGCTGCCGGAGATCAACTCACTGCAGTCGGCGATGCGCGGAAAGACCGCGGAGTACATCTCGCTGGCGGAGAAGGCGGGACATTCCGAGGACGTCTGCACCTACGTCAAGAGCGACATCGGCATGATGCGGTCCGGCAACATCGGCCCGACAGGGCAGAAGTTGCCGAACCCCGATTTACTGCTGCTCTCGTACACCGGCTGCTTCACGTTCCTGAAGTGGTTCGAGCTGCTCCGCGAGGAGTACCACGCGCCGGTGGCGATGCTCCATGTGCCGTATCAGCCGGACGGGCGCATTACTCCGGCCATGCGCGACTACGTCGTGAAGCAGCTGAAGGACGACATCATCCCGGCGCTCGAGCGCATCAGCGGCCGGGCGTTCGACGAGGCGAAGCTGAGCGAGCACCTGCGGCTGTCGGCCCAGGCTGAAGATGACCTGGTGTGGGTGCTGCAGTCCGCGAAGCACCGGCCGTCGCCGATCGACGCGTACTTCGGCGCGGTCTACTACGTGGGACCGATCTTCAGCGCCTTCCGCGGCACCGAGGACGCTGTGGCGTACTACCGCGCGTTGCGGTCCGAGATCGAGGAACGGATTCGCGAAGGCAAAGGCCCGGTGACACCCGACGGCGATATTGAGAAGGAGCGCTTCCGCGTGGTGGTCGAAGGACCGCCAAACTGGACCAGCTTCCGGCAGTTCTGGAAGATGTTCGCCGACGAGGGCGCGGTGGCCGTGGCCTCGACCTACACCAAGGTCGGCGGCGTGTACGACGCCGGCTTCCGGCACGACCCGTCCCGGCCGCTCGAGTCGCTGGCCGAGTACTGTCTCGGCTGCTACACGAACCTCGGCCTGCCGACGCGCATCGAGATGCTGGCCAACTACGTGCGCGACTATGAGGCCGACGGTTTCCTGATCAACTCGGTCAAGAGCTGCAACTCGTTCAGCGCCGGCCAGCTGCACATTCTGCGCGAAGTCGAGAAGCGCTCCGGCAAGCCCGGCGGGTTCATCGAAAGCGATCTCGTTGACCCGCGCTACTTCTCGGCGGCGAACATCAAGAATCGGCTCGAGTCGTACTTCCAGATGCTCGAGCAGAAGCGGATGGGAGGCGCGGCGTGAACTACACCATCGGCGTTGATCTCGGCTCGACGACGACCAAAGCCGTCGTCCTCGGCGAAGACGGAGGCGTGATGGGCCGCGGCATTACCAACAGCCGCAGCAACTACGAAGTGGCCTGCCAGGTGGCGATGGGCGAAGCGCTCATCAACGCGAGGTTCTCACTGATTCGCGGGCGGCTCGACGCCGCCGGCGTGCCGCACGACGAGGCGACGAGGCGTGTCCGAACGCTGGAGCGCTGGTTTCGGGCCCAGCAGTATCGATCGCAGTTGTTCGTTCTGACCCGCGAACTCCATCGATTCGCGTCGCGGCTGCTGACCGGCGGACCCGGGCTGAAGTCGTCGGTTGGCAGAATCACCGAGCAGATGACGGTCGAGATTCCGGAGCTCTTCGACGAGGGGACGCGCCGCAAGAGCGACTTCTTTCGCGATTTGGCGGGCAGCCGGTACATGCAACTCGCCGAAGCGGAGTCGCGCACGACGGGCGTCGGATTCGATCAGGTGGTGAGCCTGTTCGACAAGGCGATCCTCGATGTCGAGAACTCTGCCGAGGCGGCGGGCCAGTTCGAAGAGCACGTGCGGGCCGCGCTTCGGGACGCCGGAGATCCGGATGGCGAACTGGGCCGCGCCGTGACGGAGATCGCCGCGCTCGAGTTGTCGCAGATCGGGTCAGTCGGCACCGGATACGGCCGGCAGAGGCTGCCGTTCCCGGAAGGACAGATCAAGTCAGAGATTCTCTGCCACGGTCTTGGCGCCCACGCGATGTTCCCGGGCACACGAACGGTGCTCGACATCGGCGGCCAGGACACCAAGGCCATCCAGGTGGACGAGCAGGGGATCGTCACCTCGTTCCAGATGAACGACCGCTGCGCGGCGGGCTGCGGCCGGTATCTCGGGTACATCGCTGATGAGATGAACCTCGGGCTCCACGAACTCGGCCCGCTCGCGTGCGGCTCCAAGAGTCCCGTGCGCATCAATTCGACATGCACCGTGTTTGCGGGCGCCGAATTGCGCGAGCGGCTGTCGCTCGGCGAGAAGCGCGAGGACATCCTTGCCGGCCTCCACCGCGCGATCATTCTGCGCGCGATGTCGCTCATTGCCCGGTCGGGCGGGATCAGCAACCAATTCACCTTCACGGGCGGCGTGGCGAAGAACCAGGCGGCGGTGGACGCACTCCGAACTCTGCTGACCGAGAACTACGGGGACATGCAGATCAACATCTCCGACGATTCGATCTACACAGGCGCGCTCGGCGCGGCGCTGTTCGCGCTGCGCGAGGCGCATCGGGAGGCACAGCATGTCCATTGAGCGCTCATCGGTTGACGGCGCGGCGCCGATGCTGACCGCCGGCGTCGACGTCGGATCGGCTGTAATCAAGGTCGCGCTCGTCGAGACCACCGAGGCGGGCGGCGAGCGGTTCGTGGCCGGCCGGGCGGAGCGGATCCGCCGGCGCGACGCGATTTCCGTGGCGCGAGGCGTGTTTGACGAGGTGCTCCGCGAAGCCGGCGTGTCGGCCTCGGAGGTGACCTACGTTGCCACGACCGGCGAAGGCGAAGCGATTCCGTTTCGCACCGGCCATTTCTACGGCATGACGACACACGCGCGCGGCGGCCTGTTTCTCGAGCCCGAGGCCCGCGCGGTGATCGACATGGGCGCGCTGCACACGCGCGCGGTGGCGATGGACCCGCGCGGCAAAGTGCTCGGCTATCGCATGACCAGCCAGTGCGCATCGGGCTCCGGGCAGTTCCTCGAGAACATCGCCCGATACCTCGGCGTGTCCCTCGAAGACGTGGGCGGCTTGTCCCTGCAGGCCGACAAGCCGGAACTGTGCTCCTCAATCTGCGCCGTGCTGGCCGAGACCGACGTCATCAACATGGTGTCGCGGGGGATCAGCGTCCCCAACATTCTCAAGGGCATTCACTCGTCGATGGCCGGCCGCGCGATCAGGCTCGTGATGTCGCTCGGTCTGACCGGGCCGGTGCTGATCACCGGCGGTCTCGCGGCGGATCAGGGCCTGGTGGAAGCGATGAAGGAAAGCGCCGTCGGTCAGAAGTTGACCGTCGACGTGCGCAGCCATCCGCAGTCCATCCTCGCGGGCGCCGTCGGCGCGGCGGTGTGGGGCGCGTTCCGCGCCAGGCGGCTCGCGTTGCGCGAGCGGGTGGCGTCGTGAAGGGCCACGTTGCGGTCGTCGCGGGCGGGTCAGGCGCGATTGGCGCCGCGATCGCGCAGCGGTTGCGAGAGGCCGGCGCGCACGTCTACTCGCTCGATATCAAGAGCGGCACAAATCTCGGCGGCGTGACGTCGATGGCCTGCGAGCTTACGGATCCGGCGGCGGTCCGTGACGCCATCGGGCGCATAGACGCCGAGGCCGGCCGCATCGACATCGTCGTGCACGCCGCCGGCGTGGTGCGTGACGCGCGGCTGTGGAAGATCTCGGATGACGATTGGCGCTCGGTGATGGGCACGAACCTCGACTCCGCGTTCTACCTGCTGCGCGCGGCCACGCCGATGCTCCGGCGCGCGGGCGGCGCCATCGTGTTCGTGTCGTCGATCAACGGCGAACGGGGAAAGATCGGACAGGCGGCGTACGCCGCGAGCAAGGCCGGGATGAACGCCCTGGCGAAGACCGCCGCGCGCGAACTCGGCGCATTTGGCATTCGCGTGAACGTCGTCGCGCCCGGTTGGATCAACACGCCGATGACGGCGTCGCTGCCTGACGATGTGCGCGAGCGAGCGCGGCAGGAGAGCCCGCTGGCACGACTTGGCGAGCCGGACGACGTCGCGCGGGTCGTGGCGTTTCTGGCCGGTCCGGCGGCGTCGCATGTGACGGGCCAGATCCTGCGCGTCGACGGCGGACAGCTGATCGGATGAATAAGGCAGAATTGGTTCGCCGACGATGACGATTACGAAATCCACGAGATATGCGCTGTACGCCGCGGCCGAAATGGCCATGGCGACCGATGGGCTCGTCACGGTCTCGGCCGTGGCGAGGCGCTACGGAATTCCAGAGGCGGCGCTCGCGAAGGTGTTTCAGCAACTCGTGCGATCCGGGCTGGCGATGGGCACACGAGGGATTGGCGGCGGATACCGGCTGGCCCGCCCGCCCTCGAAGATCACTGTGCTCGACGTCTTTCACGTGTTCGAGCGGCCGCGCACGGTCGGCACGTGCCTGCTTCACGACGGGCCGGGAGACAGCTGTCCGCAGGCGTCGGCCTGCCGCCTCCACTGGCTCTTCAACGAGGTCGACGAACTGGTCCGGTGTACCTACGAGTCGGTGACGCTCGAGACGCTCGTTCGCAAGGCCCGGCGGAGTACCGCCCCAGACGCATTGCTGCAACTCCGGCGCACTGCGCGCGCGGCCCGATAGCCCGTTCGGGAGCGGCCGGCGGAAGTTTTCCGGGGCCCTTGAGGTCTAATTGGGCTCATGAATCCTCCATGGCCCACCCGATTGGTGAGCTCGCTTGCGGCCGCGACCGCGTCGGCGGCGTTTGTGATCCCGCTCGTGGCGGCGCCGCAAACCCCGGCGGGGTTCTGTGCGATTACGGGCCGCGCATCGGCGGGTAACACTCCGCTGCCGGGTGTGGCGATTCTCGCCAAAGCCGGCGACGTCGTGAAGGCCGCGACCTCGACAGAGGAGGACGGCAGCTACAAGCTTCTCGTGCCCGCTGGCGCGACCTATCACCTGACAGGCGAACTCACGGCGTTTTCTCGATTTCAACGGGACGTCACTGTTGCCGCCGCGCCGTGCAACGCGACCGTCGACATGCCGCTGACGTTCACGCCGAAGCCGACGACGCCCGCCGCGGGCCGGGCGACCGCCGCCGGCGACACAGGTCAGCGCTTCCAGGCGTTGTCGGCGCAACAAGATGCCAACGCGGCGACGTCGCTCGAGGTCGCTCCGCCCGACTCGTCGAACGACGCCGCGCGAAGTCTCCTGCCGCCGGGGTTTTCGGCGACAGCCTCGACTGAATCGGTTGCGATCACCGGCGACACGACCAGCATCGATCGCGCGATGCTGCAGGACCGCATGCAGGCGATCGGCCGGGGCGAGTTCGATCCGGCTACCGGGGTTTTCGCCGGGGGCGGACCGGCCGGCGGCCGTGGCGGTTTCGGCCCCGGCGGGGAAGCCGGGGGTGGCCGCGGCGGCGATGGGGGCGGCCGCGGCGGTTTCCTGATCCAGGGCGGAGGCCCGGGAGGCCCGGTCGGACTCGGCGGTCGTGGCGGCCGTGGCGGATCGCGCTACCAGTTCAACAGCAACTACTCCTTTGGCGGGTCGGCGCTCGACTCCGCGCCGTATCAACTTCGTGACGGCGCGACCGCGGTCAAGAAGCCGTACGCGCGCAACACGTACGGCGGCACGATCGGCGGCCCACTGAAGATTCCGGGACTACTCAGCGGCACCCGCACCAACTTCACGCTGAACTACTCGGGCAATCACTCGAACAATCTCTTCGATCAGTACGCGACGGTACCGACGCCGGCGATGCGCGCCGGCGATTTCTCGGCGACTGGGCTGACCATCATCGATCCGTCGACCGGCAAGCCGTTTGCGGGCAGCGTGATTCCGTC
>SCUN01000090.1 GCA_004297655.1 Acidobacteriota bacterium
TGTGCTCTTCCGATCTACTCGATCCGCGGACCGTCCTCGCATCAGTCGCTCGTCGGCATTCGCTCGACGATGGGTCTTACGAGCCGCGGCGGCGTGTCGCCGCTCAATCTGCTCGCCGACATCGCCGGCCCGATCACGCGCACCGTCGCCGACGCCGCCGCCGTCTTCCAGGTCATCGTCGGTGAAGATCCGGATGACCCCGTGACGTCGCGGAGCCGCGGGCGCGACATCCCCAACTACCTGGCGGAGCTCAAAGCGGACGGACTGAGGAACGCGCGGATCGGCATCCTGCGCGCGGCGTACGAACGCCCGACGACCGATCCGGAGATCGTCGCGGTCTTCGAGCAGGCGCAGAAGGACCTCGCGCGCGCGGGCGCGACGATCGTGGACAACGTCACGATCGAGCGCGTGCAACGGCAGCAGGGCGCGGGCACGTGCGGCGGTTTCAAGTACGACATCAATCGGTACCTGGCCGCGCAGGGCGACCGCGTGCCGGTGCATTCGCTCGACGAGATCGTGCGCTCGAATCAGTTCCACCCGAGCGTGCAGGTCCGGCTGCAGCAGGCGCAGAGCGGCTCGGAAAACGGGCCGGAGACGCCCGCGTGCCAGGCGGATGCCGCCTACCGCGCGGCGTACGGCGCCGCGATCACGAAAGCGATGGACGACGGACGGCTCGACGCGCTCATCTATCCCACGTGGAGCAACGTGCCGCGCCTCATCGGCGACCTCAACACGCCGGGCGGCGACAACAGCCAGATCCACTCGCCGACATCGGGCTTCCCCGCCATCAACGTGCCGATGGGCTACACGCGCAACCACACGCTGCCGATCGGCATGACGCTTCTCGGCCGAGCCTGGAGCGAAGCCACGCTGATCCGGCTCGCCTACGCGTACGAGCAGGCGACCCACCATCGCCGCCCGCCGGCGTCCGCGCCGCCCCTGCCGAGGGGAAAGTAGGTTGAGCGGTCGTCTGGCGGCGTTTACCGTCGCCGCACTGATCGGTTTCGCGGCCAACTCGCTCCTCACCCGAGGCGCGCTCGCCGCCGGGCGCATCGACGCGGCGTCGTTTCTCGCCCTGCGTCTGGCCGCGGGCGCCGCGATGCTGTGGCTGCTGTCGCGCTCGCATCCGAGACGCGCCGGCGCGGATCCCTCGAGCAGTTGGCCCGCCGCGCTCGCCCTCGCCGGCTACGGCGTCTTCTTCACCTTCGCCTATCTCCGAATCGGCGCGGGCCTCGGCGCGCTCACGTTATTCGGCGCGGTGCAGGCGACGATGATCGCCGCCGGCCTGCGCGCCGGGGAACGGCCGTCGTGGCTGGACATCGGGGGGCTGACGATCGCGATCGCGGGGCTCCTCACGCTCACCGTGCCGGGCGCCGCGGCACCGCCCCTCGTCGGCATTCTGACGATGGCGGCGGGCGGCGCGTGCTGGGGACTCTACTCACTCCAGGGCCGGCGCAGCAGCGACCCGCTCGTGACCACCGCGGACAATTTTCTGCGCGCGACGCCGATCGGACTGGCCGTGCTCGCGCTGCAATGGCGATCCGCGTTCGCGACGCCACTGGGCGTGACGCTCGCCGTCATTTCGGGCGCGCTGACTTCGGGCGTCGGCTACGCGGTGTGGTACGCGGCGCTCCCGCAGCTGACGGCGTGGCGCGCGGCAGTCATTCAGCTCCTCGTCCCGGTGTTGACGGTCGCCGCGGCCATCGTCATGCTTGGAGAATCCATGTCCATGCGCATCGCCATCGCGGGCGCGCTCATCATCAGCGGCGTGTTGCTCTCGCTGACGGCGCCTCGATCCTCGGGCGGGGCCCGCGCGTGAAGCAGAAGATCGTCACAGCCGCTGGCGCCGCAGTGCTGCTGATGAACGTGTTCGCGGTGCCGGCTGCCGCGCAGTCGAGCTGGGGCATGGGCGTGACGCGAACCGGATCGATCGTGTTTTGCGACCGTGTCCGCAGCACCGTGTGGCGAATCGACTCGTCAGGGCGTCGCACGGCGGCGCTCGAAGGGGTCAGTTGTCGCGCCGTCGCGACGGGTCTCGATGGCGAGGTCGTCGGCGAATCGACGCCGGTCGACGTCACGACGACACGCGGTGTGGGCGTCTGGCGGCTCGACGCGAACGGGCTCACCGAATGGCTGATGGCGCCGACCCTCGTACCCGCGCCCGGCGTCTGGATCGCGCGCGATGCGACCGGCCGTGCCTACAACTGGACGGGCGTCGGATCGGGCAGCGCGCAGTCGGCGATCGTCGCGCAGGATCCGAGCGGCCTGCACACCGACATCGCGGGCGGCACCCGCGGAAATCGCGACGGGTTCGGCCGCGACGCGGCGTTCGACAACGTCACCGGCCTGGCCGCGGCGCCCGACGGCTCGCTGCTCGTCATCGACAACGGCAACATCCGGCGCGTGCACCGAACTGGCCTCGTCACAACGGAGGCCCTCGGTGTCGTCACCGACAGTCACATCGGACTCATCAACGCGCCGGGGCTCTGGGCGCGCGAGATCGGGATCGCCGCCGACGATCGCGGCGAAGCCGTGGTCGTGGATCCGGCCGCGGGCCGCGTCGTGCACATCGACCGCGCGGGACGCGCCGTCAGTCTGTGGGCGCCGTCCGGCTGGTCGCAGCGCCTGACCGGCGGGCGCTGGGGATGGCGGCCGGCGGGCGTGGCGCTCCTCGGGCGCACCTACTACGTCGTCGACGAATGGGTCGGCCCGGCCGTCATCGCCGACATCGTCGGCAGCCCGCGCGTGATGCAGGTGGACGATGCGGGAAACGTGACGCGCATCGCGTCGGTACCCGGATGGACGGCGCGGATCGGGGGCGTGCTGCTACTGCTGGTGCTGCTGTCTCTGGTCGTTCGACGCCGCAGATCGTAGGCGGCGGGCTTCAGCCCGCCGCGGGCCCGCAGGGCTGAAGCCCTGCGGCTACACGGGAAAGTCCGGATGGCTTCGCACCGCGCCGGCCTGCGCGATGTGGCGCCGCATGTGCGCGAGGCTGATCAGAAACGCCGACGCGACGTTGAACACCGGCAGGTGGATGAACGGATTCCAGAAGCGCGTGCGCGACAGCTCGATCGTCCAGGCGCGATCGAGGAGCTCTTTCACGCGGTCCACCGAGGCGTCGAACGCCTGGCGCGCCTCCACGGGGTCGAGATCGGTGCCCGGGATGATCTTCGACGGCGCCTTCATTCGCGTGCGCACGGGCGGCTCCAGCTGGCCGATGAACCACCTCGCGAACCCATTGGGCACGCCGGGTTCACGACCCTGTCGCGGCGTCGCACGGGCGATGGCCTGCTCGAGGGGCGCGACGTACACCAGGTTGCCCTTCGTGAGGTGATCGAGACACTGGGCGATGCTCCACCGGCGGCCGCCATCGGGCTGCCAGTTGAATTGCGCCTTCGACAGACCGTTCGTGATCGCCTCGACCTCATGGTAGAGGGCCCGGCACTCGGCCTCGAATCGGGCGGGGGAAATTGCCAGGTGGGTCGCCATCACGAATCTCCTGCGATATCTTTGGGGCCATGTCCGAACGAACCGCACCCGCGCTGGCCAAGCTCGACGAGCTGCTGCCGATTCTGCGCAGCCTGCCGGCGGGCCGAGACACCGAGAGAATACTCGAAGAAGGCGACGCGCTCCGTCGTGCCGTCGCCGCGTTCCACATGGAAGCCATCCGATTCCGCATGCACAACGTGGATCGGTTGCTGAAGCTCGGCGACAACACCTTCCCGCCGATCGCGCGCCAGGTCTTCGAGGAACTCCGTGCCGCGCTGGAAGCCGCCGGGTTTCACACGCGGTCGAGAGAAGCGCCTTAGGAGAGTGCAAGGGGGCCAGAGGGCCAAGGTGCCAGAGTAAGAGTTCAGGCGGTCAAGAGTGCCAGGGTCTGCGGATCTTCGAGCGAGCGCACTTCGGCAAGCGACGGATCGTTTGAGATGGCGCCGAAGCGGTTGAACCAGACCACGCGGACGCCGGCGCGGCGGCCGGCTTCGATGTCGGTCGTGAGCGAGTCGCCGAACATCACGGCGTTCGCGGCGACGGCGTTCACCCGTGCGAGCGCATGATGGACGATTCCGGGATCGGGTTTGGTCGCGCCGAACTCCTCCGAGGTCACTAACACGTCGACAAACGGCGCCAGTCCGCCGCGCTCGATCTTCAGCCGCTGCTCCCGCACGACGTTGTTGGTGACGATGGCGAGTCGCGTGCCGGCGTCTTTGATCGCGCCGACGAGCGCCAGCGCGCCCGGCACGAGGCGCCACGCGTGCTCGTACGCGCCGCGATAGCCCCACGACAAGTCCTCCAGCACGGCGGGCCGGCGTTCGTCGACGCCCGCCTCGGCGAGGAGCCGGCGGAAGCGCTCGATGCGAGCGTCTTCGATCGTCCACTTCCCCGCGAGCACTTCGAGATGCAGCGTCTCGAGCGTAATGCGGTGGCGCCGGTCGAACTCGTCCAGCGTCCAGCGGCCGAGCTCCGCCGACAGGGTGCGCACGTGCGCCAGCGCGTCACGCGTTGCGCCCGCGTGATCGAACAGGGTGTCGTCGAGGTCGCAGAGAACGGCTCTATTCAAGTCACACGTCACACGTCACAAGTCACAGGTCCAAGATGATG
Organism: Acidobacteriota bacterium; assembly: GCA_004297655.1. Lineage (GTDB taxonomy): Bacteria > Acidobacteriota > Vicinamibacteria > Vicinamibacterales > SCN-69-37 > SCUN01. The sequence continues at coordinate 4,600 of SCUN01000090.1, forward strand.
TCGAACGACGCGTCCACCGACGAAGGTGCCGACTTCACGAGCTTCATGAGGAGCAGCTGATCGAAGCCGGCGTCTTTGGCGTTCTGGGCGCCGGCGATTTCCTTTGGCAGGAAGAGATACGTCTGGAGCGTCTTCTTCTTCGGCACGTCCACACGCAGGTTCACACGCGGCGCCGTTGCGGTCTTCGGCACGGCGAGCGTCACGCGGTAGCGGCCGCCGGCGTCGGTCACGACGACGCTCTGGCTGTCGCCGATCGAGAAGGTCAGACTCGCGCCGGCGATCAGCCCGCAGCGCAGGCCGATGAGCGCGCCCTCGAGCTTCAACTGCACGCCGGCGGCGCCAGACTGGCGCGCGCCCGCCCGGCGCGCCGGCGTGGGCTTGGTCGACGGATCGCAGGCCGGCGTTGCAGGCGTCGTGAACTGCGGCGGGAGTTGCGCCGCAAATGCTGCGCCCGTCAGGCTCAACGATTGAATCAGCCACTCGCGTCGCGTGAGATCGAACATGCTCGTATACTGGATGCTAACAGTTCAGCGGAGGAACCCAAGCGGGTGATCCCGCGGAGGAAACACAGATGCCGTATCCCGAGTACTTGATCGCTCCCATGCGCCAGGAATTGACCGACCTCGGCGCCCGCGAATGCCGCACGCCGGAAGACGTCGACGCGGTGATGAAGTCGCCGGGTGTCGTGATGATGGTCGTCAACTCGGTCTGCGGCTGCGCCGCGGCGAAGGCGCGGCCGGGCATCGGGATGGCGCTCGAGCATGAAGCCAAGCCGGATGTCGTCGCGACGGTGTTTGCCGGCGGCGATGTGGCGGCGACCGAGCGCGCGCGCCAGTACTTCACCGGGTTCCCGCCCTCGTCGCCTTCGGTCGCACTGCTCCGCGACGGCCAACTGCTCTACATGATGGAACGCCGCGATATCGAGTCGCGCTCGGCGGACATGATCGCCGCGCAGTTGACGCTCGCGTTCGACAAGCACTGCGCGCCCGTCGCTAAGTAGGCGGCGGGAGCCTTTCCTGCCGTGGGGGCGGCATGACACTGACGCGCCGTTTGGGTCAGCAAGACGCTTGCAGGTCTGGCACTGATTTCGCAAAGATGTCGAACAAATGAGCTGGCTCTCCAAACTCGCTCACCCCGCCCCCAGTCCGGAGGCGTCAATGCCGGTGATCGGCCCGGTGCCTGACGGCGTGCCGATCGTGCTCCTCGTCGAGGACGAGCCGGCCGTTCGCGGCCTCTTCGCGATGTCCCTCCGAAAAGACGGCTACTTCGTCGTCGAAGCCTCCAACGGCGCCGAGGCGCTGGCGGTGATCGAGCAGACCGGCCGTGTGGATCTCGTGGTGACTGACGTGGTGATGCCGGTTATGAAGGGCACCGAGTTGGCACAGCGACTACGCGAGAAATTCCCCGCCCTGCGCTTCATCTTCGTGTCCGGCTATGTGGTCCATGACGAACTCGGACCGAACGCAGAACTGCTGCAGAAGCCCTTCCTCAAGGGCGACCTGCTGAAGCGGGTGACGGCTGTTCTGGGCCCGCCGCAGAGCTCACCAGCCTGACGAAACGGAAACCCAACGACCAAATCTGTAATTCTTGGAACTGTATCGGTCTATTTGAGCCAGTTCGAGGCTACAGAATCGTTACGGATGATGGTGTGTTCCCGGTCGGAGCCGGTTGACACGATGGCGGCCGGCACTCCGCTCACTTCCTCGAGCCGCCGGATGTAGGCCCGCGCGGCGGCCGGCAGGTTCTCATACCGCGTCACCCCCGCCGTCGGCGCATCCCAGCCAGGCATGGTCTCGTAGACCGGCACGCACGCGGCCAGTTGCGCAAGGTCCCCCGGCATCTCCGTCAGCGTCTCGTTGCCGCAGCGGTAGGCGGTGCAGATCTTGATCTCTTCGAATCCGTCGAGCACGTCGAGCTTCGTCAGCGCGAGCGCGTCGAGGCCGTTGACGCGCGCCGCGTACCGCGTCACGACGGCGTCGTACCACCCGCAGCGTCGCGGGCGTCCCGTCGAGGCGCCGTACTCGTTGCCGCTCTCGCGGAGCCGCTCGCCCACTGTGTCGACGAGTTCGGTCGGCAGCGGACCTTCGCCGACACGGGTCGTGTACGCCTTCACGACGCCGAGCACGGCGTGCACCGAGCGCGGGCCGATGCCGAGTCCCGTGCACGCGCCGCCGGCCGTGCCGTTCGATGAGGTGACGAACGGATACGTGCCGTGGTCGATGTCGAGCAACGTGCCCTGCGCGCCCTCGAACATGACGCGCTTCCCCGCTTTCATGGCCGTGTCGATGTAGAGCGAGACGTCGGCCACGAGCGGCTGCAGTCGCGGCCACATCACGCGCAGATCGGCGACGACCGACTCCCATTTCATGTCGTTGTTGCCCATCAGGCGGTTGCGCGTCGCGACGTTCTCGCGCACGGCGTTCACGAGCGGCCCGTTGTCGGACTTGTCGGCCAGGTCGCCCACGCGGATGCCGCGGCGTCCGATCTTGTCTTCGTAGGCCGGTCCGATCCCGCGCGACGTCGTGCCGATCTTCCGGTCGCCGCGCCGGGCCTCCGACAGCACGTCCAGCTCGCGGTGATACGGCAGGATCAGGTGCGCTTTGTCGCTGACGAGGAGCCGGCCGGTGATGCTGATGCCCAGGGCCTTGAGCTCATCCACTTCCGCAAACAACGCGTGCGGGTCCACGACGACGCCATTACCGATGAGACAGGTGACGCCCTCGTGCAGGATGCCCGACGGGATGAGATGAAGGACGAACTTCTTGCCGCGCACGAACACCGTGTGGCCGGCGTTGTGGCCGCCCTGGTACCGGGCCACCAGCTGAAAACTCGGCGTCAGCAGGTCAACAATCTTGCCTTTGCCCTCGTCGCCCCATTGAGCGCCCAGCACGCACAGATTCATGCGAATAGAATACCTTTCTTTATGGTGCACAACCTCCTTCTCGACGGGTCGTCGCTCTCACTGGAAGCGCTGGAATCGGTGGCGCGCGGTCGTGACACGGTGGGCCTCGCCGAGTCGGCGCGCGCGCGGGTGCGCGCGGCGCGCGCGCTCGTCGACCGGCACGCCGCCGGCGACGCCGCGGTGTACGGCATCAACACGGGATTCGGCTCGCTGGCCGAGGTCAAGATTCCCCAGGATCAGCTCGCGGCGCTGCAGCTCAACTTGATTCGCAGTCACGCCGCCGGCGTCGGCGAGCCGCTGCCGGTGCCGGCGGTGCGCGCGCTGATGGCGCTGCGCGCGAACGTGCTGGCGAAGGGATTTTCCGGCATCCGCGAAGAGACGCTCGAAGCGCTGCTCGCGCTGCTCAATGAACGCGTGCATCCGCGCGTGCCGTCGCGCGGCTCGGTGGGCGCGAGCGGCGACCTGGCTCCGCTCGCCCATCTCGCGCTGGTCCTCGTCGGCGAAGGCGAACTCCTGGAGGGCAAGCGGCCCGTGCCGGTGACGCTCGCCGCGAAAGAAGGCCTCGCGCTGATCAACGGCACGCAGGCGAGCACGGCGGTGCTGGCGCTGGCCGTGCTCGACGCCTCGCGCCTGGCGCGCGCGGCCGACATCGCCGCGGCAATGTCGGTCGACGCGTTGCGCGGATCCGCGCATCCGTTCGAGGCGCGGATTCACGCGGCCCGGCCGGTCCCCGGCCAGGCCGCGTCGGCCGCCAACCTCACGGCGCTCCTCGCCGCGAGCAGCATCAACGCGTCGCACGAGAACTGCGGGAAGGTGCAGGACGCGTACGCGTTGCGCTGCGCGCCGCAGGTCCACGGGTCGGCGCGCGAAGCGATCGGCTTCGCGCGCCGGCTCGCCGAAATCGAAGCGAATTCCGCGACCGACAACCCGATGGTCTTCGCCGACACCGGCGACATCGTCTCGGGCGGGAACTTCCATGGCGCGCCGGTGGCGCTCGCCGCCGACACGCTCGCCATCGGCCTCGCGCAACTCGCCACGATCAGCGAGCGCCGCACCGACCGCATGATGACCGCCGTCGAAAGCGGCCTGCCGCCCTTCCTGATCAGGAACGGCGGACTCAATTCGGGCCTGATGATGGCGCACGTCACCGCCGCGGCCCTCACCTCGGAGATCAAGACGCTCGCGCATCCGGCCGCCGCCGACACCATCCCGACATCCGCGGGCCGCGAAGATCACGTCAGCATGAGCATGGGCGCCGCGCTCAAGGCCGCGCGCGTGGTCGAACTCGCGCGGCTCGTGATCAGCATCGAATTGCTGGCCGCCGCGCAGGCGATCGACCTGCTCGCGCCGCTCAAGACGTCTCCGGCGCTCGCCGCTGTGCACGCGGCGATCCGCGCGCGCGTGGCCACGCTGGTCGTCGATCGGCCGCCGTCGCCCGACATTGACGCGATCAACGCGCTGGTGGAAGACGGCGCCCTCGAACGCGCGTGCCCCGTTCGCCTGGTCTGAGTCGGACGGCTTTTCGCATGTTAGAGTGACCGTCTGAACCGGTTGTATTGATGCCGTCACACGCACGCACCCTCGAACACGTCCGCGCGCCGCGCGGCACGACGATTTCCTGCAAAGGCTGGCCGCAGGAAGCCGCGCTCCGCATGTTGATGAACAATCTCGACCCGGACGTCGCCGAACGGCCCGAAGATCTGGTCGTCTATGGCGGCTCCGGCCGCGCCGCCCGAAGCTGGGAGGCGTTCGATCAGATCGTGCGATCGCTGCGCTCGCTCGAGGGCGACGAAACGCTCGTCGTGCAATCCGGCAAACCGGTCGGCATCTTCCGCACGCACCCCGGCGCGCCCCGCGTCATCATCGCCAACGCGCTGCTCGTGCCCGCCTGGGCGAACTGGACGACCTTCAGAGAGCTGGAAGACAAGGGACTCACGATGTACGGCCAGATGACGGCCGGATCGTGGATCTACATCGGCACGCAGGGCATCCTCCAGGGCACCTACGAGACGCTCGCCGCGCTCGCGCGGCGGCACTTCGGCGGCACCCTGCGCGGCACGTTGACGGTCACCGCCGGCCTCGGCGGCATGGGCGGCGCCCAGCCGCTGGCCGTGACCATGAACGAAGGCGTCGCCCTCGTCGTCGAAGTGGATCCAGCCCGGATCGCGCGCCGCATCGCCACGCGCTATCTCGACGAGGAAGCGCCCACGCTCGATCACGCGTTGCGGCTCGCCGCCGAATATCAGAAGACGGGCGTGGCCCGGTCGATCGGCCTCGCCGCCAACATCGCCGATGTGCTGCCGGAGCTCGTGCGCCGCGGCATCACACCGAACGTCCTGACCGATCAGACCTCGGCCCACGATGCCCTGCTCGGCTACGTGCCGAACGGCATGTCACTCGCGGACGCGGCGGCGCTGCGCGCGAGCGACCCGAAGCGGTACGTCGAGAAGTCCATCGCGGCGATGGCGACGCACGTGCGCGCGATGCTCGCGCTGCAGTCGGCCGGCGCCGTGACGTTCGACTACGGCAACAACCTTCGCGCGCAGGCCCAACAGGCCGGCGTCGCCAACGCGTTCGACATTCCCGGGTTCGTGCCCGAATACGTGCGGCCCCTGTTCTGCGAAGGCAAAGGCCCGTTCCGCTGGGCGGCGCTCTCGGGCGATCCCGCCGATATTCACGCGACCGACGCGCTCGCGCTGGAGATGTTCGCGCACGACGAGGCGCTGTGCCGCTGGATCCGCATGGCGAGCGAGCGTGTGGCCTTTCAAGGTCTGCCCGCGCGGATCTTCTGGCTCGGCTACAGATCGGAAGAGC
>SCUN01000091.1 GCA_004297655.1 Acidobacteriota bacterium
GCTCTTCCGATCTTCACGCGCAGGGCGTCGCGCTGGCCGCCAGGATCCACGGGATCAAGGCCGTCGTGTGCATGGCGGCCAACGCCACGCCATCGAAGGTCGAAGCCACCCGCGCCTATGGCGCCGAGGTTGTCCTGCACGGGTCGATCTGGGACGAGGCCAACGAGAAGGCGAAGGAACTCGTGGCCGAGCGCGGCTACACCTACATCCACCCCTTCGATGACCTGCAGCTCATCAACGGCCAGGGCACCGTTGGCCTCGAGATCGTGAGGGACTGGCCCGACGTGGACATAGTGATCGTCCCGATCGGCGGCGGCGGGCTCATTTCCGGCGTGGCGATGGCGGTGAAGTCGTTCAATCCGAAGATCCGCGTCATCGGCGTCGAGTCGTCCGGCGCGCCCGGGATGAAAAAGAGTGTCGAAGCCGGCCGCGTCGTGACGCTCGACCGCGTGGACTGCATCATCGACGGGCTGCGCGTGAAACGCGTCGGCGAGACGACGCACAAGATCGTCAGTCAATTCGTCGATGAGATCGTCACGCTGCCGGACGAACAGATCTTCGACGCCGTGGTGTGGACGATGCACTACGCGAAGGTCGTGCCCGAGGGGGCGGCCGCTTCGCCGGTCGGCGCACTCTTACAGAATCTGATCAAGGCGCCGAGGAACTCACGGGTAGTAACGGTGTTGAGCGGCGGCAACGTCAACCTCGAACAGCTCCGCGGCCTGCGCTGGAACTGATAAAATTCTGGTGTCTTGCCTGCTGCTCCCCGGAATCCCATAGCTATTGGTGTGCTCGGTTGCGGCCATTGGGGCCCGAACCACGTCCGCGTCTTCTCTCAACTGAAGGACTCGGCCGTCACGGCGTTCGCCGACCCCGATCCCAAGCGGCTCGCCGCGGTGAGCGCGCAGTATCCGGACGCGACGGGATTCGCCGACTACAGGGAACTGCTCACGACGGCCAACGTTGATGCCGTCGCGATCTGCGTGCCCACACGGCTCCACTTCGAAGTGGCCAAGGCGGCGCTCGAAGCGGGGAAGCACGTCCTCTGCGAGAAGCCGCTGACCGCCGAAGTGCACGAGGCGGAAGTGCTGGACCGGCTGGCGCGCGAGCGCGGGCTGATCCTGATGACCGGCCACGTGTTTCTCTTCAACCCCGGCATTCTCAAGGTCCGCGAACTGCTCACGGCCGGCGCGCCGGGCCGCGTGCACTACCTGCGCGCGCTCAGAACGAATCTCGGCCCGATCCGGCGCGACGTCAACTGCGTGTACGACCTGGCGTCGCACGACATCGCCATCTTCAACTTCCTGCTCGATGCCGAGCCGGTGAGCGTGTCGGCGGTCGGCGCGGCGTTTCTTCAGCCCGGTATCGAGGACGTCGCGTTCATCTCCATGACGTATCCGAACGGCATCGCCGCGAATATCCAGGTCAGCTGGCTCGATCCGAAGAAGCTCCGTGAGATCGTGGTCGTGGGCGATCGGAAGATGATCGTGTGGGACGAGATGGCACACGCCGGCCCGGTCTCGATCTACGACAAGACCGTGGTGAAGGAGCCGTACTACGACACGTTCGGGCAGTTCCAGTTGCTCGCCCGCGAAGGCGATCTGACGATCCCGCGCGTGCCGCCCCAGGAACCGCTGAAGGTGCAGAACCAGCGCTTTCTCGACTGCATTCGCGCCGGCAAGATCGACTTTTCCGATGGGCGATTCTCGATCGGCGTCGTGAAGGCGCTCGCCGCCATCAGCGCCTCTCTCCAGGCCGGCGGTGCGCCGGTGACCGTCTAATAATGAAGATGGTGAGGAAGGCGGCAGCGCACTATCAGCATCCGCTCGCGCTCGTCGAGAGCGCGCGGATTGGCGCCGGCACGCGGATCTGGGCGTTTGCGCACGTGATGAAGGGCGCGCACATCGGCCGGGACTGCAACATCGGCGACCACGCGTTTGTC